>JAFQGF010000058.1 GCA_017415555.1 Akkermansia sp. | reverse complement strand
AAACACTAAGCCAAAGCTTCTGCCACCCACTCCGCTACGCTCCGGGGTTCCGGTCATTCTTTGTACCATACCCAGGGTTCCGCCGCTATCGCGGCTGCACCCTGGGCTATTGTACTACCGCCCCGCCGGTGGGCGGGGCTCTGAATTCCGCTCGCCTACGGCTCGCCCAATTCCAATTTAGTGAGTTTTTAGAAGTCCCCCCTTTGTAATTTGTCCTTTGTACATCCCGACAATTTCCCATTGACGGAGAACATCTCTCAACCGCCGAAACGCTGCGCAAATGAAAATCTCAGCACGAGCTTCATTTTTTTATTGCATAGTGAAACGGTAGGTGTTATATTGACGAGGTGAGTCACCTTGCTCACTACTCATCAGAAAAACCAAACCATAGAAAGAACCATCATCATGAAGAAACTTGCTCTCAGCTTGCTGGCCGCGGCGTTCTGCTGCGGCATGGTCAACGCCCAGGACCCCGCCCCTGCCCCCGCTGCACCGACTCCCTGCGTGAAGAAGTGCTGCGCCAAGAAGGCGGAGTGCCCCAAGAAAAAGTGCTGCCGGAAGAAGGCTGAATGCGCCGAAAAGAAAGCTTGCTGCCCGAAGAAACCCTGTTGCCCCAAGAAGGGCGCATGCCCGAAAAAGGACTGAGGCACCGGCGCGCTGTTCATACCCGCCCATCCGGTCATTTTGTGCACCGGATGGGCGATTTTAATCCCCAGAAAGCCAAATAACAGCAAATTACCGCCAAAAAGGTAGGAAAATTATGTACTAAATGCATTTTTTTATTGCAAAGGGGGGAGAAATTCGGTACTTTTCAGTCAGCAAGCGGGGGCGGACGTCTCCCACCCCCCGGCGAAGCGAGAAAACCCAAGAATAGAAAGAAATCCGCAATCATGAAAACGACAACACTGAAAAAGCTGGCTCTCTCCGTTCTTGCCGCAGGTGTGGCCTTCGGCATGAGCGGAATCACCAATGCGCAGGACGTGAACTGGGCAGACCGGGAGGGAGAAACTCTTTTGATGAAAGCCGCTGACCGCGGTCAGGTAGCAGAAGTGAAGCGACTGCTGGCTGCCGGCGCGCAGGTAAACACCAAGGATAACGACGGCGAGACGGCACTGATGATGGCCGCAGACGACGGCAACGCCGAGATTGTGAAGCTGCTGCTGGAGGCCGGGGCCAACGTGAACGATGCCGATGAAGATGGCGAGACTCCGCTCATGTACGCGGCCGACAGTGGCAACCCCGCCACAGTGAAGCTGCTGCTGGAAGCCGGCGCCACGGTCAACGTCATTGATAACGAGGGGGAGACACCGCTGATGAAGGCAGCCGATGAAGGCAACGTGGCGGTGATTCAGCAGCTCATTGCCGCCGGGGCCGATGTAAACGTGCGCGACAGCGAAGGCGAAAGCGCACTGGATAAGGCCCAGGATGAAGGCAACCGCAAAGCGGTGCAGGCACTGCGCGCCGCCGGAGCCCGATAACAATTTGTACGCATAACGTCAACGCAACTCACCGCCGCCCGGCCCAGTGCCCGGCGGCGGTTTTTACAGCCCGGAATCCGCGAAAGTACGCGGAAAATAACCGTTTTGACTTTACAAGCGAGCATAGCGGGCGTATAAAAAAAGTCAGCCATGCACGCACCGAGCATTGTTCAATCGCTTAAGACGTATAATCGCAAGACCTTTTTCTCTGACCTGGGGGCAGGCCTGACCGTGGGTGTGGTCGCCCTGCCACTGGCCATGGCCTTTGCCATAGCCTGCGGGAGCAGCTCCATCACCCCCAGCACGGGTCTCATAACCGCTGTGGTGGCAGGTTTCCTGATTTCGCTGCTGGGCGGCAGCAAGTTCCAGATTGGCGGTCCCACGGGCGCCTTTGTGGTGCTGATTTCCGGGGTGGTGGGGAGTTTCGGTTTCCCGGGGCTGGTGCTCTGCACGCTGCTGGCCGGTCTGTTCCTCATCATCTTCGGCGTGTGCCGCATGGGTTCGCTCATCAAGTTCATTCCCTACCCGGTAACCACGGGCTTTACCAGCGGTATTGCCGTCACGATTTTCTGCACCCAGGTGAAAGACCTGTTTGGTCTGCAGATTGACCGCGCAGTACCGGCGGAGTTTGTGGCCAAGTGGCAGTGCTATATTGAATATTTCCACACAGTGAATTACTGGGCGCTGGGGCTTTCTGTGCTGACCGTCGCCGTCATTCTGCTGACGAAACGGCTGTGTCCCCGGGCACCGTTCATGCTGGTGGGCATGCTGGTGAGCACGCTGGTGTGCCAGTGCTGCAACCTGCCGGTGGAAACCATCGGCTCCCGCTTCGGAGAACTGCCGCAGGGGCTGCCCATGCCCAGCCTGCCGGAGGTGAATTGGAAGCAACTGCCGCAGCTGGTGCAACCCGCATTCGTGATTGCCCTGCTGGCTGCCATTGAATCGCTGCTCAGCGCCAGCGTGGCCGATGGTATGACCGGCTCCCGCCACCACCCGAACACGGAGCTTATCGGCCAGGGTGTGGGCAACATGGCCTCTGCCCTCTTCGGCGGTATCCCCGCCACCGGTGCCATTGCCCGCACCGCCACCAACATACGCGCCGGCGGCAAGACCCCCATTGCCGGTATCATTCATGCCATCACCCTGCTTCTCATCCTGATGCTGGCCGGGCAGTATGCCGCCATGGTGCCGCTGGCCGCACTGGCGGGCATTCTGGTGATTGTGTGCTGGAACATGGCAGAGGTATCCACCTTCATCCACCTGCTCAAGGGTCCGCGGCAGGATGCCGTGGTGCTCTGCCTCACCTTCATTCTCACGGTGCTCATCGACCTGGTGGTGGCTGTGGAAGTGGGTGTGGTGCTGGCCGCCCTGCTCTTCATCGGGCGCATGGCCCAGATCAGCAACGTGGAATCCATCACCCGCGAACTCGAGGGCGAAGACCCCGAGGAACAGCCCGCCCGCTCCCGCTACCTGCGCCAGGTGCCGGAGAACGTGGAAATCTTCGATGTGCAGGGGCCCTTCTTCTTCGGCGCCGTGGAGCAGTTCAAGGACCGCGTATTCCGCACGCTGGAGCGTGATATCGAGTATGTGCTGCTGCGTATGCGCCTGGTTCCCTCGCTGGATGCCTCCGGTCTGCATGCGCTGGAGGATTTCCTGGCCTATTGCCAGCGCCGCAATATCACCCTGCTGCTCTGCGGTGTGCAGAAACAACCGCACAAGGTGATTCGCCGCGATTCACCCTTCATGCAGGAACTGCACGCCGAGAATATCTGCGAGAATATCGATGCTGCCCTGGAGCGCATCCAACAGCTGGAAAAAGAAAAGAAGCCCAGCTGATTCTCTGAATAGAAGGCCCATGAATTGAGATTTCCCCGCCAATTTCCAATTTATCGGGATGCGGGGGATTCTTCCAAAATGTTGTTGGTGTTTCTATTGCTTACAAAATCTTTGGGACACGTGTGAGGCGCAACCACATGTGTCCCAAAGTTTAAAAAAAGCGCTCGATAAATTGGAATTTAGCGAGCCGCAGGCGAGCGGAAAATCAGCCCCGGCAGGGGCGTAAGAACACTAGCCGGGGGTAAGAGCGCGTCAGCGCTCGCAGCCCCCGGTATATTGAAAAAATATCATTGCCATCCCATAAAATCGAATAGGGAAACCAGCCGTTCGGCAAACAAAAATACCAGATGACAAAAATGGTGTTTTGGAATTGCCCGGTTACAACTCATAATCGGGGTGTGAAAAAACAAACCCAAAACACCACGGAGAGACTAACAGTATTGGGGCAGTTTTGCAAGCTTATTCCGAAATATAGCCTTGCGAGTGTGTGCGCAGAACTGAACAAAGAAGGAATCCAGATTGCAGCCCGGGCGTTCAGTATATGGAGTCATATCGTCAGTATGATTTATTGCCACATGGCTCATTGCATAAGTCTTAATGATATATGCGATGGCTTGCAGAACTTTAAAGGTAACCTTAACGATATTCGGAATGCGACTGCACCACATCGCAACACTTTGTCACATGCCAATCGCACACGGGATATCGCGCTGATAAAGAAGCTTTTCTGGAAAATTGTCGAGCATTACCAGCAGACGCATCCGAAGTTTTTTACTCAGGGTGGGAGAAGTTATTTCAGGCTGCCGCGGCGCTTCAAGCGGGCCATCAGGGCTATTGATTCCACGACTATTGAATTGATAGCCAAATGCATGGACTGGGCAAAACACAGGAAACACAAAGCCGCAGCAAAAGTACATGTTGCCCTGGATTTGATCTCTTTTATACCCATACGCGTGGTTACAGATTCGGCAAATCATCATGATGGCAGCTATATGAGCGAATTGTGCGGTAACATGAAGTCAGGAGACATAGCGGTGATGGACAGGGCATATGTGGATTATCAGCAACTGAACACTTTGACTGAACAAGGGGTATTCTGGGTAACCAGAAGCAAGTCCAATATGAAAGTCAAGGTCATCAAGCAGCACAATAAAGGAAAGCAAAACGCCTCCGTGGATGGTAAGCCCCCCCATTATCCCATCATATTAAAAGATGAGGAAGTGGAGCTTACAGGGAGAAAAAGCCATAAACGTTACCCTCGAAGCTTCAGACATGTCTCAGCTAAAGTTCTGGATAGCAATGGCAAGGAAATAACCGTCAGTTTCCTGAGCAATAATGTGGACTGGGCTGCCTCCAGCATATGTGACTTGTATCGCTGCCGATGGGGCATCGAGACTTTCTTCAAGGAAATCAAGCAAACGCTTCAGATACGCACCTTTGTAGGCTTTAGCCGGAATGCCATAGAATGGCAGATATGGAGTGCTCTGCTGACATACCTGCTGATGCGCATCATGGCCTTCCTGAGTGAATGGAAGCGGGATTTCAAACACTTTTTCACATTGATGAAAGGAGCCCTTTGGGCGAAACGCACAGTAAGAGTCATCGTCTCTAGATATGGGACAGCAGGAGAATCTCCACCGGAGGGGCTCGACCAGTTGACCCCTGCTTTGCCGGGGATCAACTGGGCTACGGTTTTATGATATGGGACAGCAGCGTCCGCAAAAGCAATCAGATGGATATAGTTCCTAAACCTTTTTTCAAGTAAAATCCCCCATAACTCCAGTAATCATGCACTACAGAGGCGTAACCTTATGCCCCTGTGGGATGGTAATG
>JAFQGF010000057.1 GCA_017415555.1 Akkermansia sp. | reverse complement strand
TACATATTGAAGCCTAGGCATTATGCCACCCCTCCTTTCGTCGGGGTTCGTATTGATTTTTTGCGTTATTCCCACGGTTCCGCCGCTATCGCGGCTTTACCGTGGGCTATCATATGCCGCCTCGCCATGCGGCGAGGCTCTCAAATTCCGCTCGCTTTGCTCGCCCGACAAATTTCCGTTTATCGATAAAACGGAGTTTTCAGAGTTTCCCCATTCGTAAATCAAAAATCGCAACTCCCTCCACCTTCCCATTTTTCGGCTCAAAAAAAGGGCGAGGCATATTGCCCCGCCCTCTGTTTTATTTGAACAATTATATCTGCTGCATCAGAACTCCCAGCCGAGGCCGGCGCTTACGCTCACGCCCGTCTGCTGGTCATCGCGAGGACCAGCAACCCAGTTGGGAGTAGTCCAGTAGCCACGGAAGCCTACGGAGCCGATAACATACAGACTCTCGCAGATGTCGTACTTCAGGCCGGTCTCTACGGAGTAGGCAAGCCCCACATCATCGGCTTCCCCCTTCCCGGAATATCGTGCATCGCTGTCCTCAAAATACTTGTAAGTGATTTCTGTGCGCCCCCAGCCTGCGTTGGCTCCGGCAAACCAGGACAATTTCTCAGTGACGGGTGCCGTGTAACGGATACCGGCCATGACAGACCAATTTGTAACATCCAGCCCGGACTTATACCATACATCATCACCATTACCACCCACCATGCGTCCACTGCCATCGGCCCAGGAGAAACGCAGCGTGGCGGCCCAGTTCGGGGTCATGTTATATACGGCGGTCACATCCACCCCCCAGGTATTGATGTTGTGCATGCGGTCATCTGCATCAGCCATGGTCCAGGTGTGAACACCGGCAATCTCGAGAGCCCAGGGAGAAGGCGCGGGAGCCACTACCGGCGGAACATCCACGACAGTGATGGGAGCAGACTTGGCATCGCCGGCCATAGCAGGAGCGGCCAGCGCAAGAGCAAGAATAATTGTTTTTTTCATGATTGTGTGATGAGGTACTGTTCTGACTCAGCCACAATCTATCACACAGGCAGACATAAGGCAAGAAAAAACCTTAAAATGCCCCGTTCCATTTCAATTTCCCGGCGCGGGGTCAAAAAAAGGGCGAGGCATCATGCCCCGCCCTGTAAAAAATGCTATATCAACGGCATCAGAACTCCCAGCCGAGGCCGGCGCTTACGCTCACGCCCGTCTGCTGGTCTTCGCGATAATCATAATCCCAGTTGGGAGTAGTCCAGTAGCCACGGAAGCCTACGGAACCGATAACATACAGACTCTCGCAGATATCGTACTTCAGGCCGGTCTCTACGGAGTAGGCAAGGCCTACATCATCGGCTTCGCCCTTTTCCTTACCGCGGCCATTATCGGTAATATAAGTATGGGAATCCTTAATTTCCGTGCGGCCGAGGCCGGCATTGGCACCAACGAACCAGGAAAGCTTCTCAGAGATGGGAGCAGTGTAGCGAACACCGGCCGTTACAGACCAGTTGGTAATTTCCTCCTTGAACTTGTACATTTCGTTATCTCCATTACCCTCCACATAGCGGCCACTGCCATCGGCATAAGAGAAGCGCAGCGTGGCTGCCCAGTTCGGGGTCATGTTATACACGGCGGTCACATCCACCCCCCAGGTATTGATGTTGTGCATACCATCATAGGCATCGGCCATGGTCCAGGTGTGTACACCGGCAACTTCGAGGGCCCAGGGAGAAGGTGTGGGAGCCACTACCGGCGGAACGTCCACTACAGTGATGGGAGCGGACTTAGCATCGCCGGCCATAGCAGGAGCGGCCAGCGCAAGAGCAAGAATAATTGTTTTTTTCATGATTGTGTGATGTGGTGTTGTTCTAACCGATTTATATCCTACCATACCGACAGGTAGGAAATCAAGAAAAAAAACTTAAATTCTATAACTTTTTTATTAGAGTTTAATATAAAAAGGTGACAGAACCGAAGTTCTGCCACCCCGAAATCGATGATGCATATTACTGCACAGCGGGAACAGCGGCGGCATCCTCCGCAGGAGCGGGGGCCGGCAGATCCAGCGTCGTGGCGGCGGGAGCTTCCGGCAGAGCAAAACCTGCCGGAGCATCGTCCATGGACAACTCCTCCGCTGCGGGCGCAGGAGCCACAGCCGGGGCGGGAGCCACTGCGGGAGTGGGCAGCTCGGGCGTATCCGGCTGAGCGGGAGCACTGTCGGGAGCGGGAGCCGTGGGCTGCAAGACCTCACTGAGGTGAGCAGCCGTCTTGCTCAGTCCGAACTGCAGGGCTATATCAAGAGCATTGCGCCCCTCCTTATCCTTAGCCAGAACGGCAGAGGCGGCCACAGGCTTACCCTCCTTGGCAGCCTTAGCCTCCAACTCGGCAATAGTCTTCAGCTGACCGAGCACGAAGTAATGGATTGCGGCATCATACTCCTGCGTATTTTCTGCCTGAGCAGCACCCAGAATTGTCTGCAACAGCACCGTCAAACCACTTTCCTTGTCCATCTCCAGGATGGCCACGCCCAGCCGCTCTGCACGGGCCTCACCGCTCATGCGAGCCATGTCATCCGTCAGCTCGGCCAGAGAACGGGCAGCCGGCGGTGTGGCAAGCAGAGCCATAGTGGCCTTGTAAGCATCCTCGCGGGGCTTGGAGAAGATAAGGGAGAAGAGGAAGGTATCGCGCTTGTTGTATGCCCCCTCGCCATTGGCCACGAGCTGAGCCGCGGTCATATCCTCGCCATTCTTCAGATTGACATCGGCACCAAGGGTGAGCAGCATCTTCACCACTTCATCGTTACCACGCATGGCAGCGAGCATGAGGGGGGTGAAACCGTTGTTCTCCTGAGCATTGATGTCCAGCCCGGCCTCTGCGAGCAGCAGGGTGCAGTAGGGCATACCGCTCCAGGCTGCCCAGTGCATAGCAGTGAACCCATCCTTATCCTTAGCCTGCACATCGATGCCGGGCTGGGAAAGGAGGTTCTGCACATAATACAGGCGAGCCAGGTCGCGCGTCAGGGCGTCCTTGGGGTTATTGTAGTTGGCATACACGGCCCACATGAGGGGGGTACGGCCGGTGGCATCCTTCGTATTCACGAAAGCGGGGTCGGCACTCACGCCGCTTGCCAGCTCGCGCAGGTACACGTTGTCGATTTCCTCGCCGGTCTTTTTGTCGGTTTCCAGAGCGCCCTTTCGGATGAGGGAGACAAGGGAATCCGTAACATTGGTCTGCTCAAAAGGCTTCATAGCCAGGTTGCAGAGATATCCCAGTGTGCCCATGACGAGCAGGAGCTTAAGCATATCTTCCACAATACCGCCCCAGGAAGTACCCGTGAAAGGCACACCGGGGAAGTCGGGGTTCTCGCCGTAATCGTTCGTACCGGCCTGGGAAGGCAGCAGGAAGAACACCAGCAGAGCAAGATGCAGCACACTACCGAATCCGCCCACCAGAAGCATCAGGGCGTATCCCACCCACTGAGGATGAGGAGATTCAGCAAATGCCAGCAGCCCTACCAAACCGGCAGAAAGCATTTCCACAACAACAAGCATCCAGAAGAAGAAGCGGCTCACGCCCGCATCGTGCAGGCGGCGCACCACATGCCACTGAATGCAGATGAGGTAGAAGACCATGAGTACAAGGCTCACAAACACCAGCTTCGGCAGTATGTCGGCGCCACCAACCGTCCCGGTGAACAGTAGAACCGTGAGGGAGACAAAGGCAACCAGCAGCACCATATACGGCAGGAATACGGGCCAGAACTTGGCGCGAGTCTCACGCCCGGCGTTGATTTTGTTATCAGACATGGTAAATAAGATTTTCTATGGGTTAGGCGTTCCGGATGGCAGCTTCTTCTTCCTCGGCAGCAGCCTCATCAGCCTTTTCGGCAGCGTCTTCCTCGGGGTGGTCGGACACGAAGCTGTCCTTGGTAAGGATGATGGCCAGCGGGGAGATGACAGCCATGATGAGATAGAGCGTCCACATCAGCTCAGGGGAATGCCAGAAGTCGATGTGGCCGGAGTCCATCTTGGCGGCAATACCATCATAGCAGAAGTAGGACACAAGCAGACCGCCTACCACACCGTTGATGGGCTTGGCAATGAACATGGGCAGCGCCGACAGCGACATGTAGGAAGCCACTTTGTCCTTGGGAGCCACACGAGCCACATACTCGGAGAAACGGGGGCTGAAGAGGAGCTCGCCGGCAGCAAAGATGATAATCTGAGCAGCCACGGCAAAGAAGTAGGCCTGACCGATAGTCTCGATACCGGGAACGATGAAGTACCACTCCGGCGGGATAGCCAGCAACACCATGGAGGCGGCTGAAATGGACATACCGGAAATCATGAGCTTAACCGTGGAGAAACGGTTGAGGATGGGGATAATCAGGATGAGACCGGTAATGATGATGAAGGGGTTGAAGGAATTGATGATACCCAGGTCAAAGTCATCGCCGATGGTGCGGGTGTAGTACTGCGGCATCACAAGGAACTGCAGGGTGAACACCAAACGCACACCCAGAGTGAGCACCAGGAACACAATCAGCTTCTGGAAGGCACGCTCGCGAGCCACCTCACCAATGAGTTGCAGGGGGCGGCGCTGAGCAGCCTCCTTCTTGGCAATGCGCTCCTCGGGCACGGCGTAGTGGTTCTCATCAATAAAGCGGGTGAAGATGAACGCCACAACATTGCAGGCCGTACCGAAGTTGATGACCCAGAAGAGTCCATTCACACCGTCGCAGGCATTGCGGATGGGATCCACCACAGCAAAACCGGCCAGCAGAGCGCCGATATTCATGAACAGGTAATAGAAATTGAACCCCGTGGGACGGGCGCGCAGCGTGGTGAAACGGCGGATGGAGGTAGAGATACAGGGGCTCATGAAAGCCGTACCAAAGGACAGAATGCCGATACCCGCAATGACGAAGTAGCGGGAAGCATCCTGGCTCATCTCCAGCACCTGCGTGCCGAAGTCGGAGCCGAGCGCCATGATGAGACGCCCGCCAATCAACAGCATGAAGCCGATGAGGTAGGTGCGCCGCAGTCCGATGATGTCGCAGATGGTGCCCACGGCAAAAACGAACAGGGACAGGAACAGCGTGTACATGCCCACCCAGAAGGGGGCATCCGCATCGCGGAAGCCGCAGTAGTCCTTCAGGAAGAGGGTGAATACGATGATAAGGGAGAAATACGACAGACCATCAAAGAATTGAATGAAGTTGGTCAGCCAGAAGTCTTTGCCGCACTCGCGCAGCACTTTGAACTCTGAGAAGTATTTAACAATCGGTGCGACCTTGGCGGTCAGCTGGTTGCTTTCTTCGCTCATTGTTTTGGTGTTGTGGGGTGTGTGTTTATTTACTGCAGCACAGCACCACGGCTGGCATTGGTAGCCAGCTTGCGATAGCGCTTGAGCCACTTGCCGGAAACCTCCTGCATGGTGGGCTGCCACTCCGCACGGCGGGCAGCAATCTCCTCCTTGCTCAGCTCGGCGGTGAGGGAACGATTGGGGATGTCGATGGAAATGATATCGCCATCCTTCAGCAGGCCGATGAGACCGCCCTCGGCAGCCTCGGGAGATACGTGGCCAATACAGGCACCATGCGTGGCACCGGAGAATCGGCCATCCGTAATGAGAGCCACGCAGTTGCCCAGCCCCTTACCCATGATGTAGCTGGTGGGGGCAAGCATTTCCTGCATACCGGGGCCACCCTTGGGTCCTTCGTTGCGGATGACGACCACATCGCCGGGCTTCACCTTGTCAGCCAGAATACCGGCACAGGCTTCCTCCTGGCTCTCGAAAATCACAGCCGGGCCGCGGTGCACCATCATTTCGGGCAGCACGCCGGCTTTCTTCACAATACCGCCCTGCTCTGCCAGATTACCGAAGAGCACAGCCAGACCACCATCCTTCGAGTAGGCGTTGTCAATGGTGCGAATCACAACGGGGTCCTGAGTGGAGAGCCCCTCCATCTGCTCGCCAAGCGTCTTGCCGCTCACGGTGGGCACGTTGGTATTCAGGGCGCCGGGAATCTTGTTAATTTCGGCCAGCACGGTCATGATACCGCCTGCGCGCAGCACATCATGCATGTGGAAGCGGCTGCTGGGAGCCACCTTGCAGATATTCGGGGTGCGGCGGGAAATCTCATCGATGCGGCGCAGGTCGTAGTCCAGACCGGCTTCGGCGGCAAAAGCGAGGGTATGCAACACCGTGTTAGAGGAGCCCCCCATAGCCATATCGCAGGTGAAAGCATTGTCGATAGCAGCCTCGGTGATGAGGTCTCGGGGAAGCGGCCCACCCTGACGTGCCATCTCAACCGCACGGCGTGCTGCGGTACGCCACATTTCCTTGCGCTCCTCGGAAAGAGCCAGAAGCGTGCCGTTACCGGGCAGAGCCAGGCCCAGCACCTCGCAAAGGCAGTTCATGGAATTGGCCGTGAACATGCCGGAGCAGGAACCGGCCCCCGGGCAAGCATTACACTCGATGTGGTGCAGGTCATCCTCCGTAATCTTACCAGCCTTGCATGCAGCCACAGCCTCGAACACGCTGTTGAGGTCCAGGTCCTCACCATTACGCCCCTTGCCCACAGCCATGGGACCACCGGAGCAGAAAATAGTCGGAATATTGCAGCGCAGTGCCCCCATCACCATGCCGGGCACAATCTTGTCGCAGTTGGGGATGCAGATGCAGGCATCAAAAGCATGGGCAGAAAGCATCGTCTCGACACTGTCGGCTATCAGCTCACGACTGGCCAGTGAAAACTTCATACCGTGGTGCGCCATGGCAATACCATCGCACACACCAATCAGATTGAACTCAATGGGAGTACCTCCGGCCTTGCGTACTTCCTCCTTAATCAGCTGGGCAACCTTATTCAGGTGCACATGGCCCGGAATCACCTCGTTGAAGGAGTTGCAGATAGCGATGAAGGGCTTTCTGATGTCTTCATCAGTCATACCCGTGGCGCGCATCAGACTGCGATGCGGCGCACGCTCAATGCCGGCTTTTGTACGGTCAGATAACATAGCGCGGCGATTTTAGCATATTTCCTACCACAATTCCAGCATAAAATTTTGCGCAGCGACCTGTTTACGTCATGTCAGATTGACAAAACCCGCTTCTGTGCTAAGATAGGGGAGATATGAGAACGATTAACTTTTTTCTGGCCCTGATGATGGGCACGGCACTTTGTACTGCACAGGAGCAGACTACAGCTCCGGCTGCTGCCACCCCTATGGCACAGGCCGTTGAAAAGACAAATTTTGTAACCGGTAACAAGCCGAGCACGGAGGCAAAGTACTACATGTACCTGGCTACAGCCAGCTGGTGCGGCCCCTGCCGCATGGTCACCCCCAGACTGGTGAAGGAATATCCTAATATGATGGCGGACAAAGATGTAGAAGTCATTGTACTCTCCTGCGACCGTACACCGGAAGATGCCATAAAATATCTTGCCCATTACAACGCCCCCTTTGCCGCCGTTATGTATGGCAGCCCGGAGGCTCAATCCCTGCCCGGCTACCCGACAGACATTCATGGCATCCCTCACATCGTTGTTGTGGATGCTGAGGGCAAAATGCTTTACCGCGGGCATGGACTGCGCTTTGCGGATTGGAAAATGCACGTTGAAACAGCCCGAAAAGCACAACAATGAAAGAAACACTCATCGACATCCGGAACCGTCGCAGCTGCCGAAAATACGAAGAGCGCCAGATTACGGAAGAGGAGCTGAACACCGTACTGGAGGCCGCCACCTGGACACCTACCGGCAAGGGGATGCAGACGCCCCAGCTCGTTGTGGTGCAGGATGCGGCCACCCTCCGGCAGCTCTCCATCCTCAACGGCAGTTTCATGGGCTGGGGGCCGGACAAAGATCCCATGTACGGGGCACCTACGGCCATCCTTGTGTTCACGGATACCACGGTGCCGACAGGACGCGATGACAGCGCCCTTATGATGGGAACACTCATGCTCGCAGCACATGCTGTGGGACTTGGCTCCTGCTGGATTAACCGCGGCAAGCAGATGTTCGACACGGAAGAAGGACGCGAACTGATGAAGAAATGGGGCGTGGCCGACAAATACGAGGGGCTGGCCATCTGCATTCTCGGCTACCCGGCCGAAGGCGGCATCCATGAGCCCAAACCCCGCCGAGAGGACTACATCATCCGCGCCTGAACCCGGTTTCCAAGGTCTCCCGGACAAGCGACAAGTCAACAGGGGCTTGCCGCTTGTTTATTTTGAACGGCACATTAAGCCCGCCCGAGAAATGGGAATTTGTGGAGGTATAGCGAGACGCAGGCTATCTAATTGTTCCAACGCGTGCCCTAATTCTTCCGGCGCGAATCGTCACTTGTTTCCCACAGGGAGCGCAGGTAGGCCAAGCGTTCAGAGATACGCAGCTCCATACCGTTGTTGGTAGGTGTATAATACACCCGCCCCTCGGGGAGATAGGCCTGAGGCACAAAGTGCTCATCCCCGAAATCGTGGGCATATTTGTACTGAGTTTCCGCTTCGGACACGCCACGCAGGCGAGCCAATTTCTTGCGGGTGGGGGTAGCCAGATGCTCCGGCACCATCAGAGTTTTGCCCTCGCGCACATCCTGCAGGGCTGCATTGATACCGGCATAGGCAGAGTTACTCTTGGGTGCTGTGGCTATGTAGACAGTGGCATGAGCCAAAGGAATGCGGGCCTCAGGCATGCCCAGCATTTCCGCGGCCTGCGCTGCGGCCAGTGCCACGCGAAGCGCATTGGAATCCGCCAGCCCCACATCCTCACTGGCACATATCACCAGGCGCCGGGCTATAAAACGAATATCTTCCCCGGCATTCAGCATGAAAGCAAGCCAATAGAGTGCAGCATCCGGGTCGCTGCCACGCATGGATTTGATGAAGGCGGAAATGGTGTCGTAATGCCCATCCCCTGCCCGATCGTAACGAATGGCTTTCTTCTGGATGGATTCCTCGGCCTCCGCCAGCGTCACGTGCACCACACCATCCACCCCGGGAGGCGTGGACAACACGGCCACCTCCAGTGCCGTAAGCGCCTTGCGTACATCGCCGTCTGCTTTCAGAGCAATATGTGCCAGAGCATCCTCTGCCACATCAAACCTAAGCAGGCCCAGCCCCTGTTTGTCATCACGACACGCGCGGCGCAACAGCGCAACAATGTCCTCCTGGCTCACCGGCTCCAAGGGAAAAATCTGAGAACGGGACAACATGGCAGAGTTGATGGCAAAATACGGATTCTCCGTCGTAGCGCCGATGAAGCGTACCGTGCCTCGCTCCAGGTGTGGCAAGAGGACGTCCTGCTGAGCCTTGTTGAAGCGATGTAATTCGTCCACAAAAAGAATAGTACGCTGTCCATGCATAGCCTCGCGCGCTTTTGCCTCGGCTATTTTCTCCCGGATTTCGCTCACATTGGACTCCACACCATTAAGCATCACAAAGTAAGCACTCGTCTGCCGGGCAATGACATAGGCCAGAGTAGTCTTACCCACCCCGGGGGGACCATAGAAGATAAGCGAGGAAAAGCGATCCGTCTCGATGGCGCGGCGCAGCAGCTTACCGGGAGCCAGCAGATGCTGCTGGCCGACAACATCCTCCAGGTTCTCCGGGCGCATACGAGCCGCCAGCGGCATGCCCAGTGCGGCTTTCTCCTGTTGCGGCGCCTCATTGCGCCCGAATGGAGTGAACAAATCCATGGTGTGTGCACCTCTCCTACATCAGCGGCGGCGGAACATGCCGCCAAATCCGCCCATGCTCCCCATACCGGGCATCTTGGGCTTTTTGCCCCCGCCCATCAGGGCAGATAAATCCGGCATACCACCCCCCATCATCGAGGAGAGGTCCGGCATCTCGCCACCCTGCGCCATGGAAGACATATCGGGCATACCTCCCTTCATCTTACCCATAGCCTTCATGAGACCTCCCATCTTGCCCTTGCCGCCCATCATTTCCTTCATCTGCTTGAAGTTCTTGATAAAGCGGTTCACCTCGATTTCGCTCACGCCGGAGCCCTTGGCAACACGGCGGCGACGGGAGGGAATCAGCAACTTATAGTTAGCACGTTCTGCCGGTGTCATTGAGAGAACGATAGCCTCCATACGCTTCATCTTCTTGGGGTCGAGTGCTCCCTCGGGCAGCTGCTTTTTAATTTTGCTGAAGCCGGGCAGCAAACCGAGCAGACCTTCCAACGGCCCGAGGCTCTGCATCATGCGCATCTGTTGCAGGAAATCATTGAAGTTGAACTCGCCGCTCATCATGCGGTTCATGGAGTTCATGGCAGACTCCTGGTCAATCTTCTCCGCCGCCTTTTCCACAAGGCCGACAATATCGCCCATGCCCAGAATGCGGTCGGCCATGCGCATCGGAACAAAGGGGCCGAACATGTCGAGCTTCTCGCCCTCGCCCACAAACTTAATGGGTTTGCCCGTCACGGCACGCATGGACAAGGCTGCACCGCCGCGGGCATCGCCATCCAGCTTGGTCAGAATGATACCGGTGAGCCCCACAGCATTATCGAATGCCTGAGCCACGCGCACCGCCTGCTGACCGGTAGCGGCATCGGCCACCAACAGGGATTCCTGCGCATCGAGATACTTGGCCAGGCGGCGCAACTCCTCCACCAGGTCTTCATCCACCTCCTGGCGACCGGCTGTATCGAAAATGATGACATCGTGCTCCTGTTCCTTTGCCCACCTGAGGGCATCCTTGGCCACACGGATTACGTCTTTCTCACCGGCAGAGGGAGTGTATACGGGCACCTCAATCTGCCCTGCCAGAGTTGCCAACTGGTCAATAGCCGCCGGACGAATAAGGTCGCACGCCACCAGCAGAGGCTTGCGTCCCTCGGCCTTCAGGCGGCGTGCCAGCTTGGCGCTCGTGGTCGTCTTACCGGCACCATTCAGACCCACCACCAGGATACGCCCGGGTGGGGTCAGGTTCAGCTCAGCAGCCTCACCGCCAAGCAACTCCGCCAATTGGTCTCGGAAAATCTTAACAATCTGCTCTCCCGGTTTCACCGTCTTGAGTACGGCCACCCCCATGGCCTGTTCTTTGACGTGGGCAATGAACTCACGAGCAACGCTGTATTCCACATCAGCGTCCAGCAATGCCATACGGATTTCGCGCATGGCATCAGCTATGTTGGACTCCGAGATTTTACTCAGGCCGCGAAGTTTACGGAAGGTGTCATCCAGCTTATCGGAAAGGAGCGAGAACATGCCGAGAAACTATCACAAAACTCGCTCAAAGTCAAGTAACCCGCGCGACATAAACAGCATCGACATTCCTCCCCCGTGTCGCTGAACACAAAAGCCCCTGCGGTGAAACATAAAGAAGCCCGGTGTTCGCTGCGGGGCGTAAGAATTCCAATCCCCCCGGAATATAAAAATTGCTCAGTTCATTTACTGCACGCAATGGGTCTCGTATTACGAAGATAATACGTCAAGTGTAGTCTTTCTCCATAACCATTGTAAGCAAAGGAATAACTCATTATAATGTCCCAATCACGGGTTGGCATCGGCAAACAATCTATCCGTAAATCAAAAGTGCCAATCTCAGGATACCCCGGGCGCAGGTAAGCTAAAATAGCAGGCACAGCTTTGCAATGAACGTATAGAGCAAAAAGACCGTATGTCAGCAGCAGAGCAAAAGAAAATAAACAAAATAGCTTTTTGAACTTCATTTTTCAGCAGGCGCCTAGTTGGTAAGCAAGATAACATCAATAACGAACAGGCTGAAAAAAGCTGACGAAAGTCGAGCCGGTGTCACCTGCACTTGACCTTCGGCATGCGGAAATCAGCCCGATATCAGTCCCACTGATTGTTGAGGGCTTTCGTCTGCTTTTTGACCTCCATGTTGCGCTCTGTCTTGCCGGTAATGGAGGGCGGCGTATCCGAGTCAATGTACAAATCCAGCACCTCCACGGCATTATTCCCTTTCCGGAGGAATTCTGCCGGGCAATACAGGCGCTCCTGCGGGCCGATATTCCAATAGCGACCGAGCAGATGCCCATTGACCCACACATACCCCTTCTTCCAGCCGGTCATGTCCAGAAAGGTATCCGCCGGCTCCTCTGCCAGGGAAACAATGGCGCGGTACAAGCCACCGCATTCCGGTGCCCGCGCATCACCCTGCGAATCTACAATGCGCGGTATGGTGGTGAGAGGCATGCGCAGCACACGCCAGTCCGTCAGAGTTGTATCTCCCAGTTTCACGTTGCCAATCAGCCCCTTGCGGTCATTTTCCATATATGAGCAGAAGTTCACATGGCCAAAGGTGTCCACCACAATTTTAAGCACGGCAGGTGTCTTGCGAGCCGGCAGCCTGAGGCTCTCCTGCCCCAGTCGGCGATCCAGAGACCCCACATATTTGTTTCCCACATATACCAGGGCATAGTCATGCGCCTTGCAGTGCAGCACTTCTTCCGGCCCGGCAGGAAGGATGGCAGAGTAAATGCCGATACCCTGATTCTGCCCCAGACTCTCCAGCGTGGGTGGAGCCTCGAAAGACGACACCTCGGCCGTGGAGCACAGCTCATGGAAGGATGCCAGACGGGCCGGAGTGAAGGCCGGCAGCTCCATGACGGGAGGTGTGGCCGGTGGTTCCGGCACCACCAGCTCCGGCACGGCACCCAGGATGATATCCTTGTACTCAAAGTATTCCCGGGTCAGGTTGCCGTTTTCGCCCACCGGCGACCCATAGTCGTAGCTGGTGAGGTCGGGCTGGAATGCACCGCCCTGCTCATTGCTGTTGGCACCAGCCGTCAGCCCGAAACTTGTGCCGCCGTGGTATACAAACAGATTGAACGAAACACCATCTTTCATGTACCAACGTACCGAATTGAGCGCATTGCGGCTCGGCGTCCAATTGCCCTCGCCCCAGTGGCGTAACCAGCCGGGATATGTCTCGCTGGAGAAAACAGGCACCCCGGGGGCCACACGCAGCGCGTTGGTCATCTGCCGGGCATTGTCTGCCGGGTCCAGCCCCACAGCTACCCCCTTGGGCACAAAGCGCAGGTGGTGATTCGACGACCCCTCGGACAGGTAGAACGGGCCGGCCCCCTTCTGCGTCCAGAAATCCTTAAGCCATTCGATGTAGGCAAGCTCATCGTGCGGACTCTTGTAGCTGCCGTACTCATTCTCCAGCTGCACCATGAGAATGGGCCCGCCATTTTTGCACAGGCGGGGAATGGCCACCTCGGAAATTTTTTCCAGGTAGCGCGTCTGTGCCTCCATAAACTGAGCATTGCCCGTATAGCGCAGCGGTGTCTCAGCCTCCTTTATCAGGTAGGTCGGCAGGCCTCCCAAATCCCACTCGCCGCAGACATAAGGACCGGGGCGGAAGAGCACCCACATGCCCTCCTCGGCGCACATGTCGATGAATGCGCCTATATCGTTGCGGCCGCTGAAGTCCCAGCTGCCATCCTCCTGCTCCAAGGCATTCCAAAACACATAGAACGCAATCGTATTGAGCCCCATGGCCTTAGCCGCCTGAATGCGGTGGCGCCAGTGGGAACGCGGCACGCGCTGGGGGTGAATCTCTCCGGAGCGAATCTGGAACGGCTTGCCATCCAGCATGAATTCACGGCCACCCTCCCCGCCAAATGAGAAGGTCGCAGACTTTCCGGCCTCCGGTTTCTGCAGATTCTTCATGGCCTCGGGCCCGGCCCATACCAGGGAGGATGCCAGAGCCACGATTGCAACAACAGATGTCAGCAGCTTCATACTTAATCCTATAACAAAAACAGAGGCTTTTGTCGAGCAGAAAGTCTACTTATTAGATATTATTTATAATTTTTCGCTGACAGGGGGACGGGGAGATGACAGGTATTCCTTTTCCTTGAGGAAACGGAGTGTCGCCTCCCTGGCATTCACGTCGGCGCACTGCATAGCCTGCTCCAGGTCAATAGAATCGCGCACAATGACATTGAGCAACTTACGATAATCATTGTGCACGGCATACTCGATAGCGAGGCGACGCTCCAGCATGGGATTTTCGGCAATAATGCGGCGGGAGAGCTCCACATCCTGAGCCTTCACAGCGTCCACCAGAGCGGTGGAAGGAAGCTCCGGCACGCGGTGAGTGTACAGGTAGCCGGCATATCCGGCAGCTGCCATGCATAAGACGTTAAGAATCCCCAGCAGATAGCCGTTGGCCGACGATACCGGCTCCTTTGTTGTTGTTCGGATGGAGCCCCACACCAGATTAAATAGCCCGGCAAAAGCAAAGGCACAGCCCAGGCGCCCCAGGAGGGAAACTTTCTCGCCATTCTGCTTGCGGCCGCCGAAAATGACCCATACCCCACTGAGAACAACCAGAATGGAAAACAACTGGCTGAGCGTGTCCACAAACAAACGACCGAAGGCGGCGAAGGTCACCCCAAACACACCGGATTCCGGGTTGCAGCGGCGCACCAGCACAAAAGACAGAAGCAGCGCCAGCACCAGAGAACCGCCGGAAAGCCACAGTTTCTCCTGCATGAAAGGCAGCAAATCATCGCCACGCCATCCCATGATGGCCAGAGATGCCACACCCAGCCACCCCGCCAACGCAATGGGTACAGAGAGATACACATCCCCCATGCCATAGTGCAAATCCACCTTCCGGGTACTAGCCGTCAGCAGACCGATAAAGCCCAGCACTCCCAGAACGGCCGCAAACATCCCCACATTCCCCATAAACTCCCGGGAAGGCAAGGGCTCCGCGGAGGTAGCGGCAAAAGCCTGGCTGCCGACAGCCAGCAACAGCGCAACAATCTTTGTTTTCATCGTGACAGATTACTCCGAGTCTTTTTTACCGCTGCCGAACAGTTTACCGATTTTGGAAAAACTGAAGGATTTACCAATGCTGAAACCGCCGATGCTCTTGTTGAGGCGTACGCCGCTCTTGCTCACCGTGGCACGCCCCACGGAGCTCTTGCCAAAGCTGAGGGATAACCCGGAGCGGCTGATGTTAAGGTAAAGGATACCCGGAATAATCGGTATTCTGTGGTACAGCGGCGCGGTACGATTGTAGGACGTTCTTCTTCTGGCCATAGTATTTACGGCAACAGTATAGCCACAGTAACCGCCCTAGTCAAGCACGGAGCGTTTCTGTGCAGTTGAAAAACAATCGCAACTGAACCTTATTTCGCCGATGGCGTTTTTACCCCCACTGCACTGCGAGGAAGCGACTCACCATCCCCCCCCTGCACCATATCGGGTACGGAATCACCATCAAAATCTGCCACAGTAATGTACGAAACGCCACCATTCTGCCCCGATGACAACTCTGCTGCCTTCCAATGGCCATCTGTCGGAGAGTAGAAGGTGGGAAATCTACTACACATCACGACCCACTCCAGGCCTACACAAACAGGGGACTCAAAACGCAGCTCGCCATTCACTCTTACCCCTTTGCGGGTACCGTTTTCTGTCAGCAGCTCAGGTTCGCCATCCACACCCGGCACCAGCAGAAAATGGTGTTCCTCCAGCCGGACGGGTTTACCATCTGCCCCCAGAACCGGCTGCCCCAGACGCAGCATAGGGACATCATCGCCCACCACAGCGGCAAATATCAGGGAGCCATCAGGTCGGCGGATAATGAGTTCGTTTCCCTGCAGCACCGCTGCACCGGCCGTTTCCACGTCCTGATTTTCCACGGACTTCAGCACAATAGGTTCAGAGAAAAGAATTTTGCCTCGTTTCGACTCATTGATGTAGAACCACAGACGAGAATCCGCCTGCAGCAGCAAATCCGGCAGTCGCCCCCCCATGTCAACCGCCATGGGAATACGGTAGTTCTGCTTTGCACCGGCGCCAGGTGTAAACTCCGGCAATGTGCCGAAAGGGCGAAAACGCTGAGAAGGGATGTCGATATCGATAGCCATCGCTGCGCATGCCATGGCTCCGACAAAGAAAAGGGATTTAAGCTTCATGCTCTGATAGTACACAAAATAGCAGTACCGTGCAAGCAATTAATGGGTTTAGCGGCACGCTGACGCGCACAACATTTGAAGCGCAAGCTCTGCTATGCTACCATACAACAGTATGGCAGCAATCAGCAATACCGCATCCATCCGAGATTTGGCAGCGCTCATGCACGCGCACGGCGTTACGCGCTGCGTGGCCTGCCCCGGCAGCCGCAACTCTCCCATTGTGGACACCCTGGCAGCGTTACCCGATTTTGAACTGCGCGGAGCCACAGATGAGCGCAGCGCTGGCTTTGTGGCCTGTGGATGGGCGGCACAATCCCAGGCTCCTGTAGCAGTGTGTGTTACCTCCGGCTCTGCCCTGCTGAACCTGCATCCTGCCGTATCAGAAGCCTTTTATCGCCGCCTGCCGCTGCTTGTCATCTCCGCCGACCGTCCGGCAAGTTGGATTGGCCAGCAGGATGGCCAGACCCTGCCCCAGCCGGGGGTGTTCGGGACGCTGTGTCGCAAGAGCGTGCAACTTCCCGAGGCAGAAGACGAGCACTGGCACCGCAATCGTCTGCTCAATGAAGCACTGCTGGAGCTGCGCCACCGCGCAGGCGGGCCCGTGCATATCAATATTCCCCTCAGCGAGCCACTCTTCGGCACTACAGCAAAGCCCCTGCCCACGCCCCGCATCATTCGCCGCACGGAGCTGGCAAAGATGAACGCCGATGAGGAAACGGAGCTGCTCGACACCATTGCCGCCTGCCCACGCCGCCTTATTCTGCTGGGGCAGCTGCCGCAGGATGCCCATATCCCCCCGGTTCTGGCAGCAGAAAAAGCCTTTGCCATCATTGGTGAGCACCTGTGCAACTCGGCCATAGCTATCACCCAGCCGGATGCCGTCCTCGGTCCCCGGCCTTCTGCCGACATGAGTCCCGACCTGCTTATTACCTATGGCGGATGCATCATCTCCAAGCGCCTCAAGACCTTACTGCGAAATACCCCGCCGAAGGAACACTGGCACATCAGCCCGGACGGAGATATTGTCGATACATTCTGCTGCTTAACGCGTGTGATTGAGGGAGAGCCCGCAGAGTTGTGGGAACTACTGGCCGCCTTTGCGGAAGAGGGCGATGAAAACTACGCAGGGCGCTGGCTGCAGCCGGTAGCAGTACCGGATTTTCCCTACAGTGGCATGCAGCTGGTGGGCGACCTGCTGAGAGCCATGCCGGAGGGCAGTGTACTGCACCTGGCCAACAGCTCCGCCGTTCGCTTTGCCCAGCTTTACCCTCTGCCGGAAAACACACAGGTGGAATGCAACCGAGGAGTAAACGGCATCGAAGGCTCCCTCTCCTCTGCACTGGGCTATGCCATGGGCGACACTCGCCCGCAGTTCATCATTTGCGGCGATTTGTCCTTCTTCTACGACATGAACGCCCTGTGGCTGCAGGGCATCCCGCCCCATGTACGCATACTTCTGATAAACAACGGGGGAGGCGGCATTTTTGACCTCATCCCCACGCCGGAGAATCCGCTGGTAAATGGTGCTCACCAAAGCACCGCTACGGCATGGGCTCAGAGCTGCGGCTTTGAGTGCCTGACGGTGCACAACCCGCACGACTGGCCTGCAGCCCTTGCCGCTCTTACCACCCCAGGCAATCGGCCTGTGCTGGTCGAAGCCTTCACAGACAGCGTGGCAGATGCCACCCTCTTTACCCAATTTAACGCACAATACTGATACACAGCACCATGAAACGCGAGTGGAAAACAATCAAACAGTACGAGGAAATCCTCTTTGAGCAGTACGGCGGCATCGCCCGCATTACCATCAACCGTGAGCGCTACCGCAACGCCTTCACCCCCCTTACCACAGCAGAAATGAGCGATGCGCTGCACCTCTGCCGAGAGATGCAGGACGTGGCCGTTGTTGTGCTCACCGGTGCAGGAAATGTGGCCTTCTGCGCAGGGGGCGATATGAACGTGAAGGGCTACGGCGGCTATGTGGACAAAGGGGGCGTACCCCGACTCTCCGTGCTGGATGTGCAGAAGCAGATTCGCTCCCTGCCCAAGCCCGTTATTGCTGCGGTGAACGGCTTCGCCATCGGTGGCGGCCATGTGCTCCATGTTGTCTGCGACCTCAGCATTGCTTCAGAAAATGCTATCTTCGGGCAGACAGGCCCCCGTGTCGGCAGTTTCGATGCCGGCTTCGGTTCCTCCTACATGGCTCGCTGCATTGGGCAGAAGAAAACGCGCGAAATCTGGTTCCTCTGCCGCAAATACAACGCACAGGAAGCCCTCGACATGGGGCTTGTCAACAAAGTGGTGCCGCTCGCTCAGTTGGAGGACGAGTATGTGCAATGGGCGGAAGAAATGATGATGCACTCCCCCATCGCCCTGCGCATGATTAAGGCCGGTCTCAATGCAGAGCTGGATGGGCAGGCCGGCATTCAGGAACTGGCGGGCGATGCCACCATGCTCTTCTACATGTGTGATGAAGCTCATGAAGGCTCCCGCGCTTTCCTCGAAAAGCGCAAACCGGATTTCAGTAAATACCCCAAAATGCCGTAAATAACCGCCACCGCAGGTGGCGATATAACCAGCTGAAAGCTGATATAACCCGAGCAACGCGAGGATTTATCCCTCGCCGATAGGCGAGGATATCACCGCTCGCGCATGCGAGCGATTCCCCCCACAGCTATCGGCTGCCGCCGGTTATATCCGCCTACGGCGGGTTATATCGACCGCGCCCTGCGGTCGGTTAAACTATTCACCGCCACCGCAGGTGGCGATATAACCAGCTGAAAGCTGATATAACCCGAGCAACGCGAGGATTTATCCCTCGCCGATAGGCGAGGATATCGCCGCTCGCCCATGCGAGCGATTCCCCCCGCATCTATCGGCTGCCGCCGGTTATATCCGCCTACGGCGGGTTATATCGCGCCCTGCGGTCGGTTAAACTATTCACCGCCACCGCAGGTGGCGATATAACCAGCTGAAAGCTGATATAACCCGAGCAACGCGAGGATTTATCCCTCGCCGAACGGCGAGGATATCACCGCTCGCGCATGCGAGCAATCCCCCCGCATCTATCGACTGCCGCCGGTTAATTTCTATCGCTCCTCCCCTTTAGCGTGGTAATAGTTGATATCAACATCCGCCGAATACCTCCTGCATCATGGCGTAACTGAGAGGCTTTTTCAGCAAGCTCAGGGCATGCTTCTGCTAACACGATAAGCCAATACTCAGTTTCATTACATTCTTTAAGTGCAATTCCTAGTTTATGGATAAAATCCGACGTACTTTCAGCATATTCAGCTTCATGAATATTAGCGCCAATAGAAGTGCCAGATCTAGCCAACTGATTTTTTATAAAGGCCTTGCATTTTATACTATCATAAAGCTTAATCAACTTTACAGATAATTCCACCGCAGTTTTCTTAAGTCTACCCTCTCTCTGCATACTCGTAATATATCATTTCTATTTCATTTGTACAGTCTTTTCATGCCAACTGCAAATAATAGCAAAATTCCCCACTAACATAGCTCGATAACACACCGCAAGCTGAACACACCAAGAATTCGAGCGATTCCCCGCAGCTATCGGCTGCCGCCGGTTATATCCGCCTGCGGCGGGTTATATCGACCGCGCCCTGCGGTCGGTTATTTTATTCACCGCCACCGCAGGTGGCGATATAACCAGCTGAAAGCTGATATAATCCGAGCAACGCGAGGATTTATCCCTCGCCGAACGGCGAGGATATCACCGCTCGCCCATTCGAGCGATCCCCCCGCAGCTATCGGCTGCCGCCGGTTATATCCGCCTACGGCGGGTTATATCGCGCCCTGCGGTCGCGGTTATATCCCTTCGGGGTTATATCGACCGCGCCCTGCGGTCGGTTATCACGCTTGACTATACAAACGCCTCAGTTTATACTGCCCTCATGCAATACCTCAACAGTGCCGAGCTCCACTGCTTCCCCCGGCCTCTGCGGCTGCGATGGGAACGACAGGTGCTGCACTTTAAGCGCCCGGCGGCCACCTCGCGCGGGGCGCTGACAGAGCGCGTCACCTACATCATCGAGGCACGGACGGCAGCGGGCTCGGGCTACGGCGAATGCTGCACCATGCCCGGCCTGCTACCGGAGCCAACGGAGGCGGAGCTGGAGGCCTGGTGCTCGGAGGTCATGCAACGCGGCGGCTTGCAAGGCATCGCTGCACCATCCCCCATTCAATTCGGGCTGGAATGCGCCCTGCTGGCCGCCCTGCGCCCCGGCTTGCCAAGGTGGGATACCCCCTTTGCCCGCGGTGAGGAGGGCATACCCATCCACCACCTCATCTGGATGGCGGATATCGACACCATGCTCGCGGCAATGCAGCAAGGCATCGAGCGCGGCTTCACCTGCCTCAAGCTCAAGGTAGGCGCGCTCCCTTTTGCGCACGAGCTAGAGCTGCTGCACGAAGCCCACGCCGCCTTCCCCCAGGCAGAAATCCGCGTAGATGCCAACGGCGCTTTCTCCCCGGCGGAAGCCCCTCACAAACTGGAGGCACTGGCCGCCGCCGGTGTCAGCAGCATCGAGCAGCCCATTCGCCCCGGCCAATGGCAACACATGGCGGAACTCTGCCGTACCTCCCCCCTGCCCATCGCGCTCGATGAGGAGCTCATCGCTCCCCCCTCTCCAGAGCAACTGCTGGACACCATCCGCCCGCAGGCAATCGTCATCAAACCCTCCCTTCACGGCGGCCTGCTCTCAGCGCAGCGCTGGGCCGCCCACGCGGAGCAACGCGGCATCGCGTGGTGGGTCAACTCCGCACTCGAGAGCCACATCGGCCTCACCGCCCTCGCCGAATGGTGCGCCTACGCCGCCCCCGGGCGCCTGCAAGGCCTCGGCACCGGCCGCCTGTTTACAGACGATGACTCCCACCCCATTCAGCTGCAAGGCTGCAAACTCATGTACGTACAAGAACATTAACGAGCACCGCGCCCTCGTTTTTTCTCTCATGCCCCAACGTACTATTCCCACTAATTATTCTGCCTCTCTTAAAATAGGTTTGACATTCAATAAATTAACTGCTACATTACACTTGTTCAATCGCATACATTCATATGTCTCCTTTCGAAAAAAGGCAATATAGTGGTAAGCAAATCATCAAAGCCGGCGATAATCTTCGCCGCATTGCAGAACTGACGCCGGAAGAAAAGAGCTGGTCTCTAGATGTTTTGGACAACTTTCGTGCGCTGCACGCCATGCCGCTGAACTCCTTTCAAGCCACTTTGCGTAAAAGAATCGGTAAGCTGGGTATAAAGAATTTTATCGTTGCTCAACGCATCAAACGCAAGCCAACAATTCTGGACAAACTGCATCGCTATGCCGATATGCAGCTCAAGCGCATGCACGACATCGGCGGAATTCGCGCCATTCTCCCTTCAATAAAAGAACTGGAAGCACTCAAGAGACTGTACACGGAAACCTCGACTTCACTTTCCCACAAACTGGTGAGAATAGATGACTACATCAGTACCCCCAAATCTTCCGGTTACCGAGGCGTACATTTAGTATTCAGCTACCACACATCACATCCCGATAAACAGGACTACGAAGGCTTGCGTATTGAAATGCAACTTCGTACCCAGCTTCAGCATATCTGGGCCACAGCCGTAGAAATCTTTGAGGCGTTTATGGGCGAGAACTTCAAATCCAGCAAAGGAAGCCAGGAATGGCTGGATTTCTTTGCCTTAGCCTCCAGCGCATTCGCCCACAAAGAAAATCTTCCCGTTATGGAAAAACATGCGGGATTATCCCCAGCTGAGCTTTGCAGACAATTAAAAAATAAAATGGAAGAGCTGAGCGTTCTGGATGTCATGCAAAGCTTCACGCTCTCGGACATACTTCGCTCTACCCACAAACACAGCGGGGGGCACGTGCTGCTCATCTTTGACGCGACCGAAAAACTTTCAACAGTGCGTTATTATACAGCCAGCGAATATGACGAAGCCTATGGTGCCTATATTCGAGCGGAGCAGAATAATACAAACACGCAAAACTGCCAGATTGTATTGGTAAAAATGACTTCCATTCAACAACTGGAGCGAGCTTACCCCAACTATTTCGCCAATATCAAACTTTTCCGCGCTCTGTTATTACAGGTACTCGAGCAATATAGCTGATACTTACGGCAGAATTGTCCGCCTCTCACGCGTTGGAGCAATTAGATAACCAAGCGAATGGTCGTCTTTTGAAAGCTGCGAGCCACCGGCTCGGCTAACATTCCGCAGGCATTTTGCCCGCCGAGCTCTACAACTGCCCCGCGCAAGCGGGGCAATTTCACTAAGCGCCAGCTTAATTTCACTGCTCGCCTTGCGAGCAATTTCACTTGCCCGTAAGGGCAATTTTCACCAGCGAAGCCGCGAGCTGTCAACATTAAACATCAAACTTTAAACATTCAAACTTTAAACATTCAGCGCCGACCTGGCTCCGGGCTAACGACCGGAGCCATATTCTGCCGCCCTCCACGACATCGCATTCGCGATGCCGCCCGGGCTCGAATGTTATTTTGCGCACTAGCAGGGGTTTCGCTCGCCTAGCAGCTCGCTCCACCACCTGCCTACTATCTGTCGTCCCTCCAGGACTCTCGAATTCCGCGGCGCCATGCGCCGCCTAGATTAACAACTGTCCCGCGACAGCGGGACAATCTCGTTCACGCGCAAGCATGAATCTCGTTGTGCCGCCTAGGCACAATCTCGCTGCGGCGAGCAGCCGCAATCTCGTCCATCCAAACTGCCCCGCGCAAGCGGGCAATTTCACTAAGCGCAGCTTAATCGCACTCACGTTCCAGCGTGAATTTCACTTGCCAGCAAGGGCAAATTTCACCGGCGGAGCGCAGCGAAGGCAATACTTTCAACCGCCCTTGACTCTGGGCTAACGACCGGAGCCATATTCTGCCGCCCTCCACGACATCGCATTCGCGATGCCGCCCGGGCTCGAATGTTATTTTGCGCACTAGCAGGGGTTTCGCTCGCCTAGCGGCTCGCTCCACC
Organism: Akkermansia sp.; assembly: GCA_017415555.1. GTDB lineage: Bacteria > Verrucomicrobiota > Verrucomicrobiia > Verrucomicrobiales > Akkermansiaceae > Akkermansia. The sequence continues at coordinate 10,585 of JAFQGF010000057.1, read as the reverse complement.
ACCTGCCTACTATCTGTCGTCCCTCCGGGACTCTCGAATTCCGCGGCGCCATGCGCCGCCTAGCTTAACAACTGTCCCGCGACAGCGGGACAATCTCGTTCACGCGCAAGCATGAATCTCGTTGTGCCGCCTAGGCGCAATCTCGCTGCGGCGAGCAGCCGCAATCTCGTCCATCCAAACTGCCCCGCGCAAGCGGGCAATTTCACTAAGCGCAGCTTAATTGCACTCACGCTCCAGCGTGAATTTCACTTGCCCGCAAGGGCAAATTTCACCAGCGGAGCGCAGCGAAGGCAATACTTTCAACCGCCCTTGACTCTGGGCTAACGACCGGAGCCGTATTCTGCCGCCCTCCACGACATCGCATTCGCGATGCCGCCCGGGCTCGAATGTTATTTTGCGCACTAGCAGTGGTTTCGCTCGCCTAGCGGCTCGCTCCACCACCTGCCTACTATCTGTCGTCCCTCCGGGACTCTCGAATTTCGCGGCGCCATGCGCCGCCTAGCTTAACAACTGTCCCGCGACAGCGGGACAATCTCGTTCACGCGCAAGCGTGAATCTCGTTGTGCCGGTACGGCACAATCTCACTGCGAGCTACGCTCGCAATCTCGTCTACCCCGCGCAATCACACACTCTTTAAAAATCAAACATCTAACATTAAAAAAGCAGCGTATGCGCTGTGGTGAGCGCATACGCTGCTGATATTTTTGCGGCTTCGTGTCCGGTATTAGAAGCTGTAGGAGGCGCCGAGGTTAAGATTGTGCTCGGTATTGTCATCAGCCACCTCGAAGCTATAACCGCCACGGACGCTCCACTTGTCGCTGATGCTGTAGCTGGCACCCACGCTAATCTTTCCACCTACGCGTCCGGGGTTGTTATTCTCGAATGTCGCCCCGTTGACGGAAACGGAAGGATTATCGCGCAGTACGTCAGCAAACACGCTGGCCTCGCCGTATATGGAAGTGCGGTAGCTTACCTTGCGGTTCAGACCACCACCCACAAACAGACGCAGGTTGTCCATGCCGGAGAGGCTCACGCCATCCACCTCAGCACTGTCGTGCGTGTAATACTGTGCACCTACGAAGGCGGAAGCCGTGGTGCGCTCACTGATGGCGCGGCTGTAAGTAGCGAGAGCGTCGAGCTGCCAGCTTGTCTGGCTCCAATCACCACTATACTCCTTGCTCTCAGAGGTGGTGTCGCCCACGGCAACAGACCAATCCACGCTGAACCGAAACAGAGCAGAATCACATTGACAAACCCAACAAATTTCTATATAAGGAGGTCATGCAGCAGACAACTTCCAAGAGAATCCAAATCATACGCTTCATTGTACAAGTGGCCTTTCTGACGGCGGTCGTTCTGGGCGTTTCGACCAAACCCTTCTCCGGCTGGTTACTGCCGACCGCCCTGCTGGTGGGTGTCTTTTTCTGCGGCTGGGTATGCCCGCTGGGTGCGGTACAAGACTGGATGTGGAAACTGGGGCGCGTCCTACACCTGCCACAACTGCATGTACCGCGCAGGGCACAGCGCTACCTGCAACTGAGCCGCTACATATTCTACTTTCTGCTGGCCACCTGGAGCATATCCTTTGCCCTGCTGAAAGGACCTTACAACTTCAGCAAATTGCTGCATGGAGACATTCTGACGGCGGCCTCTGCTGTCATTGGCGGCTTTCTGCTGATAAGCCTCTTCGTCAAACGCCCATTCTGCAACTACTTCTGCACGGGTGGAGCCCGTCAGGGGCTGTGGAGCGTGCTGCGTATCTTCAGCATCCGGCGCGATAAGAACAAATGCGGCAACTGCGGGCAATGCACCCGCGCCTGCCCCATGAATATCGATGTAGCCAACACGGAGTTCGTGCGCCACCCCAACTGCATCGGCTGTATGTCCTGCATCGCAGCCTGCCGCAAGGGTGCCCTCTCCTATGCCCACATGCCCGAGCTCGGCAACAAAAAAAAGAAATAAATCTGGGCTTACCATGCCTCGGGGGCGTATATCCAGCAGCCCAACATGGCAGGAAAAGCCATCACCCCCCAGCCCAACGCATACCAGCGACTCACCGAAAGCCTGGGGCGCAGGCGGAAAAGCCCTTGCACTACTGCAACTGACATACAGAGCGTTACATAAAAAACACGCATGAATGAGGGCTCGTTGCAAGCGGAGTATACACAGACAACAAACAATGCCGCCAGACACACCGTCTGGGCAACAGCCGTCACCCCCACTGCAGGAGAACTGCGCCAACGCTCGGCAAAAAACAGAAAGAATACCCCGGCCAGCAACAGAACAGGCTTGCTTTGCAGTACTTGCAGCGGAGAAAGACTGAAACTGTAGTAGTATGCCGGTGCCGCACATGCCATGGCAAACGCCAGCGCCGAGCATAACAAAGTGTAATCCTTCATGCGCCGCAACAGAGGAGCTCCGCCCGCCCCAAGAAACAAAAATGGCAGAATACCGTAAAACAGCAGCGACTGCCCTACATGATAACACAGCAGCCACAACGTGGCTGCAAACACTGCAACCCACAGCGGAACAAGTGGCATCAGGTGGCGCCTGTAGATTGCTACTCCACCCTCACTCCGGCCGAGAATAGCCGCACAGATGCGAGCCCCCATCACGACCAGCCATACAGAGGAAACCAGCACCAGCAAAGGTCCAACCGTCAGCATTGTAACACGCAGATGCGCAGCCACCAACATCCCCCAGCACAGCGCAGCAAATGCCACATCCAGCCCCCAGAGGGATACCAGGTGAAATAATCGGTGGCTCATTGGGGAAGCATCGGCATTCATCTCCCGCTATTCTGGCTGTATATTTTCCGTTAAGCAAGCGTGATGCATGTCATTTTTTGCGCCCTGAAACAATTAATGGGCTCAAGACATAATTTATTCTTGAAAGGGCACAAAACGCCACCTATAATATACGCATGGAATGGAATGATGCTTTCATGACACTGCTGCGCGACGCCGTATCGCGCTACCATGAAAGGCCACAGACCCCGGTAAGTAGCTTCTTTCTGCCGACCGAAGCAGAGCTTCTGGGCGAAATCGGCTACACACCGGAGGAAATGTATGCCTACGTGCTGGACTATGCTACACATGGCGCACCATCCCCCAGCACCATTCTCTTGATTGCCGCAGCAAGACGCACCTTCTTCCTGACGGCACAGCGAGGTATTTCCGGCAATGCCCGCCCTGTACGCGCCGCCGACCTGCCTTCGGAAGATGATGATTACCAGGGCATCCCCTATCTGCCCCGCATTATCCGCAAAGCAGAAGCCAAACTGCATGGCACCCTGGAGAGCGGATTGATGTATTATGATGCGGATGACCGGCGTTTCCTGCACGAGCATGGGGACATACATCCTGCGGATTTTCTGTACCTGGCCTGGCAGTCAGCCGGCGATAAGCAGAAAATGGTAAAAGCCGTGCTCAAAGCCATGAAAGTGGGTGCCGCCGAGGAGCAATCCCCACGGCAGACGCAGCCGGCAGCAACGCGCACAGGATTTACCCCGAATCAACACATACAGAGCGAATTTAAACTCGATTCGTAACAATACAACGACCCACCATGTACAAACAAAGCATCGATATTCCGCACGGAGACGAGGTGACGACAGAGCCGCAGCGCCGAGCTCTGGAGGCTATGTCCCACGATCTTGTCGTTAAACTCAATGCCATGGTGGCCGAACAAGAGCGCCGTGCCCAGGAGTTTGCCGCTCAGCAGCATTCTCTCTCCGCCCTGCCCAGCTTCAACCTGCCGGAAATCGCGCCGCCCGACCTGCCTCAACAACATACAGTACCACCGGCGCCGGCGACAGTTGCAGAGGAAACCGCTGTGTACGGCAGAAAGGCCAGACTCGGCACACCGCAAGCCATTACCAATGGTCCCAGGCTGCCCCAGGTGCCGCAAAGTGCACCGCAGCGGCAGAGCCGTACCGCATGGGATACGCCGGAGCCGTCCCCCCGGCAAAAAGAATACAAAATGCCCACCATCATCCGTGAGACCTCTGCCGAAAAAAAGGAAAACGGCATTGGTGCCGGCACCATAAGCATCATCATCTTCATTCTTTTTGTTCTCGTAATGCACGGTTGCGATTAATCTTCACTTTTCAGAATCTCACTTTGTATATGACAAAACATACGCTCACAGCCTTGGCTCTCGGCAGCTGCACGCTGGGTCTGCTCTGTTCCTGCGACAAACAGACACCACCCCCCACCGCGCAGGAAGAGACAATATCCGTCAAAACATTTAAAATCAAAAAGCAGCAAGTTACCGATTACGGCGAGTGGTTCGGCTACCTGCGTGGTAAGAATGATACGGATATTCACCCCCGTGTCAGCGGCTTCCTCATCTCGCAGGAATACAAAGACGGCCAGAAAGTGAAGAAGGGCGATGTACTCTTCCGCATCGACCCGGCACTCTTTGAAGCAGAACTGGCCCAGGCAGAGGCAAATCTGAAAGCAGCAGAGGCCGCACTCGTCTCTGCCATGGCCACGCGCGACCAGCTCCGCCTGGATGTCGCCCGCTATGAACAGCTTGTCAAAACAAGCGCAGCCTCCGAGAAACAGGTGAGCGATGCGCGCCACAAACTGCGCGCCGCAGAAGCCAGCGTGAAGGCAGGCGAAGCCGGCATTGAACAGAATAAGGCCGCCGTCAGCAATGCCCGCATCAACCTCGAATACACCGTGGTACGAGCTCCCTACGATGGTATTGTCGGCACAGCTCTTGCCTCCAAAGGCGATTTGGTGAGTGCGGGCACACGCCTGGCCAACATCACCTCCATCGACCCCATCCGTGTGGATTTCTCAGTCAACAGCGATGGCATGGTGAACTCCTTCCGCCGCTTCGGAAACGTACAGTCCGACAAGAAGAATCCAGCGCTCAACTCCCCCGCCTTCGACCTTATTCTGGAAGACGGCAGTACCTACCCGTACAAGGGTACCCTGCTTTCCATGGAAAGCAAAGTATCAAACACAGGGCTGATCGATGTGGAGGGCGAGATAGCAAACCCGGAATCCCTGCTGCGCGGTGGCATGCCGGTGCGCGTCAAAATCCCGCTGGGCAACAAGGAGGCTCTGCTGGTGCCCGCCGCTGCTATTCGTCCGGTGCTGCGCAACAATTTCATCATTGTTGCCGACAGGAAGGGGGTGCCCCACACCATCCCCGTTGTGGTAGATGGTAAGTATGATATCACCATAACAGAGGAGGATGGCTATACCTCCACCCAGAAACTGGTGGCCATTAAGGACTACGCTCGCCCGCTGGCGGACTACTTCCGCGAATTCGGCTATGAGAATACTGAGGATGTACCCGTGGTGGCAGACCCCGACAATGGTGTGCGAGCCATGAACATATCCTCCGCCAACAGCCGCCTGGCCAAGGACGACCCCACACCTCGCGGAACAATCAAAACCATTCCCTTCTCCTTCCGCCCCACCCTCAGCCCGGCAGAAAAGAAAGCGCTGGAAAAAGCCCGTGGTACAGCACATCCCACCGAGCCACAGGCAAAAAAAGCGGTTGCCACCTTACCACCCTTCCCGGTTGAGGTATTGCCACTAGTGCAGCAGGACGTAGCCATGCAGAACGAATGGTTCGGCACCCTGCGAGGTGAGGAAGAAACCGACATCCGTCCGCAGGTGAGCGGCTTCCTGCTCTCGCAGAATTTCCGCAATGGCACCATCGTGAAGAAAGGCGACGTGCTCTACACCATAGATCCCGCCCCCTATCAGGCCGCGCTGGCTCGCGCCCGCGCCAATCTCATGGCGGCACAGGCCAGTCAGGAGCAGGCTCAGGCCACCCTCGACCAGAGCAAGTCCGACCTCGACCGCTACAATCGTCTTGTCTCCGGTACCCCCGGTGCCGTGTCGGACAAGACAGTCACGGATGCCCGCACAGCCGTGCAAACTAATGAAGCAGCCGTGCACAAGGCAGAAGCCGCAGTAGCCCAGGCCGAGGCTGCCGTTCGCCTGGCCGAAATCAACCTGGGCTACACCATCATTACGGCACCCTTCGATGGACGAGTCGGCATCAGCAAGCCCTCCATCGGTGCACTGGTAAGCCCCTCCGACCAGCAGCCGCTCGTCACCATCTCCTCCATCAACCCCATCCGCGTGGACTTCTCAGTGAGCGGTAAAGGAGCCCTGGAGAGCATCGAAGCCCTGCAGCAGCATAAGGTTTCCCCCGATAAACGCCCGCAGTTCGACCTCGTGCTCAAAGATGGCTCCGTCTATCCTGCCAAGGGGGAAATTGTATCCATGGACAACGCCCTGAGCACCACGACCGGAACATTCGGCCTCGTGGGCCGTGTAGAAAATGTGGACCAGGGGCTGCGCAGCGGCATGCCTGTGCGTGTACGAGCGGCCATGAATACGCTCAAGGGGGCATTCCTGGTACCGGCTCGCGCCCCGCTCAACTCCGAAGGGCGCGACCTGTTGCTGTTGCTCAGCGCCGACAACACTCCCACCCCGCTGCCCATCACCAAGGGTGAGCTTGTTGTAATCCCCGTGAAGGAAGATGGAGGCAAAGAAACAGTGCAGCCCATGTATGTAGTGGATGTAGACCGCTCTGCCGCAGTCCCCCTCATGCTGGCCAAGACCAAAGCCACCAGTCTGGATGCCATGATACTGGGCAAAGCCCAGGTAGATAGCTGGGATGCTCTGGTGCTGAAGAATGCGGGTGTAGCAGACTTCCGAGCCCTGCTGGAAAAACAAGCGGGCAAATCTCTGCCGGATGAACTGCCGGAGCAGGAACTTGCCGCAGACTGGAAGGCCCTGGCACTCCGCAGAGCCGGGGTTAAGAACACCAAGGAACTTGTGCTTAACGCAGCCGGAGCCAAAGACGAGCTGGAGCTTATCGCACAAAGCCAGGGCTTCGGCTCCGCTATGGAAATGATGCTCAAGAGCATGGGATTCGATGACATCAGGAATGTTCCCGTCATTGTTGAGGGGACGCTCACTGCTGCCAGCCAGACCCTGGCGGTCAATATGAAGGTCGGCCAACCCGTCAACAAACTCACCCCGAAACCCTTCCACTACAAAGCACCGCGTACCGTGGTGGACTCCGTAACGGCTGACGCCGACACCTCCATAGCCCCGCAATTCAAATAACCTCTTACTGTTAGCCGATTATGTCTCCGTTTTTCATTAAACACCCCATCATTGCCGGCGTTATCTCCATCGTCACCACGATGCTGGGAGTCATCTGCATGCTGGCTCTGCCCATCTCGCAGTACCCGGATATCACCCCCGTCACCATTCAGCTGAGTGCCACCTATCCCGGAGCCAACGCTCAGGAGGTAGCAGATGCCGTGGCAACGCCCATCGAGTTGCAGCTCTCGGGCATCCAGAAGATGGACTACATGAACTCCACTTCTTCCAACAACGGCTCCTGCTCACTCAACGTCATTTTCGAGCCCGGTACGGATGCTAACACCAACCAGCAGCTCACCTACATGCGATACAGCCAGGCAACCTCCCAGTTGCCTTCTACCGTGTCCCAGATGGGTGTAACCATTAAGCAGTCCTCCGGTCTGCCGCTCATGATATACGCCATCGACTCCCCCGAGGGATTCTTCAACCCCATCGACCTTACCGGTTATGCCTACATTAACCTGGTGGATCCAATCAAGCGCGTCAAGGGCGTGGGCGATGTGATGGTGTTTGGCGGGCGCTATGCCGTGCGAATCTGGCTGGACAGCGAGCGCATGGCTCAGAAGGGTCTTACCGTAGACCAGGTGTACAACGCCGTCTACCAGCAGAATAACATCAACCCCGGCGGCTCCGTGGGTGCAGAGCCCATGCCGGACGGCCAGGAATTCACCTTCACCATCCGCAACAAGGGCCGCGTGGAAAGCATCGAGGAGTTCGGTGACATCATCGTGCTGCAGGATCGCACCCAGGCCGTGCGACTCAAAGACATAGCCAAAATTGAGCTGGGCTCGCAGATGTACTCTCTGGCTGGTCGCGTGGATGGCCAGCCCGCCACCTGTCTTGCCATCTATCAGGCTGCAGATGCCAACGCGCTGGAGACAGTAGCCGCCCTGAGAGAGCTCTTTGCAGAAAAAGAAAAAGTGATGCCGGAAGGCATGCGCGGCTTCATCTCGCTGGACACCACCACCACGGTAAGTGACTCCATCAAAGAGATTATTCACACCCTCTTCGAGGCTCTGGTTCTGGTGGCACTGGTGGTATTCCTCTTCCTGCAGGGGTGGCGTGCCACGCTCATTCCGCTCATTGCCGTGCCGGTATCCCTTGTCACCACCTTCTGTTTCTTCCCGATTCTGGGCTTCTCGCTCAACACCATCTGCCTTCTGGGTATGGTACTGGCCATTGGTCTGGTAGTGGACGATGCCATCGTGGTGGTAGAAGCCGTGGAATCCCACATGGAAAATGGCATGACACCCCGCCAGGCCACATTCGCCGCCATGAAGGAAGTGAGCGGCCCCGTCGTTGCCATTGCCCTGGTGCTGGCAGCTGTGTTCCTGCCATCGGTACTGCTGCCCGGCATCACCGGTACCCTCTTCCAGCAGTTCGCCGTCACGATTGCCGTGTCCATGCTCATCTCGGCTTTCAACGCCCTCACCCTTTCCCCGGCACTCTCGGCGCTCATGCTCAAAAACAAGAAGGAGCACAAATCCCTGCTTACCCCCTTCTACAATGCCTTTAACAAGGGCTACGATTGGGTGGCAGACAAGTTCGCCGCCATCTGCGGCTTCCTCTGCCGCAAGCTCTGGATTTCCATGCCCCTGCTGGCCGGGCTTGCCGTTCTCATCATCCCCACGGCATCCCGCGTGCCCGGTGGCTTCCTGCCTGCGGAAGACCAGGGCTTCCTGATTGCCGGCGTCATCATGAAACCCGGCTCCTCCCTCCAGCGACTCACGGACGAAACCGTCCCCGTGGAAAAAATCCTCCTGGCAGACTCCGCCGTAGACCACGTGGTATCCATCATCGGTATGAACATGATGATTGGCGTGCAGACTACCAACGCCATGACCTACTTTGTAAAGCTGCACGACTTTGCAAAACGCGCCCCCATGGCCAACGGTGAGCAGCCTACCGCAGATGATATCAACAAGCGACTGCAGGCCGCACTCTCCCAATGTGGTGCAGACGGCATCGTCTTTACGGCCATGCCTCCTGCCATCCCCGGTGTAGGTACGGGCAACGACATCACCTTCGTGCTGGAAGACCGCGAAGGTCAGGGTGTCGCTGTTCTCTATGAGCAGATGAAGCGCCTGGAAGCGGCTCTGAAAGCGCACAAGGCCATCGCCTCCGCCTCCGATATGATGCTGCCCGCCGTGCCTCAGAAGAGCATTGCCATAGACAAGGATAAGTGCCTGGCTCAGGGCGTGGACTACGCAGGAGCCAACTCCCTGCTGCAGTGCTTCAATGGCTCCCGCTTCGTAAACTACTACACCCAGTTCGGGCAGCAGTGGCAGGTCTACATGCAGGCAGCCGGTATAAGCCGTACCAATACGGACCAAATTGCCAACTTCTACGTCGGCAACAACAAGGGTGAATCCGTTCCCCTCAGCACGCTCGTTACCATCAAGGACATTGCCGATACTGAGTTCGTTCAGCACAACAATAACTACAACTCCGGCAAAATCAGCGTCAAGCCCAATCCGGGGTACTCCTCCGCGCAGGCTATGGCAGCCATTGAGGAGGTGTTCAATGAAGTGATGGATAAAACAAAGTTCGGCTACTCCTATGTGGACATGAGCTTCCAGGAAAAGAAGGTGCAGGACGGTCTCGGCCTCGGCGCTATCTTCACACTCTCCGGCGTCTTTGCCTTCCTCATCATGGCCGCTCTGTATGAGAAGTGGACCCTCCCGCTGGCTATCTTCCTTTCCGTACCGGTTGCGGTGCTGGGAGCCTTCTTTGGTCTGTGGATTTATGGCATGACGCTGGACCTCTACGCCCAGATTGGTCTGGTGATGCTCGTGGGTCTTGCAGCAAAGAACGCCATCCTCATTGTGGAGTTCGCCGTGTTGCAGATGGAGCGCGGCCAAAGCCTGCTGGACGCTGCCGTCACCGCCGCCCGCATGCGTCTGCGCCCCATCCTGATGACCTCCTTCGCCTTCATCCTGGGCTGTGTACCGCTTCTTACGGCAGAGGGGGCCGGCGCACTTGCCCGCAACGCCATCGGTGTGGTGGTGGTTATCGGCATGAGCATTGCCACCCTTGTGGGTGTCTTCTTTATCCCCTGCTCCTTCGTCTTCATCATGCGCCTCTTCCGCTCCAGAGTGGAAAAGGGGCACCACGGTCCCGATCCGGACGAAGAATTTGCCTACGCCCGACTCGCTGAGAGCGAAGAGAGCTGATAAGCAGCGCTCAACAAGTCCATCATAAGCCGGAGTCTGCTGCAAGGCTCCGGCTTTTTTGCGATTCTTCGCATCCCTCGCCAACAGGTATTCCAATCGAGTTTCTGTTCGTGCAGTCGGGATTTCCCCTCGAACTTCCTCTTCCACGGTTCGTTACCTCCCCGCAGTTGCTTCATGCCCGCCCCACGGGCACTCACCCTTGCAGGGCAAACACTCTGTGTTTGGCTAATCAGCCTTACAGCCGTCGGCTGCTTTGTTCTTCAG
>JAFQGF010000056.1 GCA_017415555.1 Akkermansia sp. | reverse complement strand
ATTTGACACTCATTTGACACTCATTTGACACTCATTTGACACTCATTTGACACTCATTTGACACTCATTTGACACTCATTTGACACTCATTTGACACTCATTTGACACTCATTTGACACTCATCTGACACTCATCTGACACTCATCTGATTTGAGTTTCATATAGTCGTTCCACAAAATGACACATGTAGAATGCGGACAGGAATGCTTCGGGGTGTACTCCAGAAAAATCGTCGGTGGAGAAGGCAACGCTGCGATTTTCTGGGCCAGCTCCCGGTCTGCGGTCAGAAACACCTTTGGTGATTCCACATCGTCCCGGAAGCGTTGTTCAAAATCTGCATCTGCATAGACCCGCGATTTACGTTCTGCCGCACTGCGAGGAAGCAGTTCGAAGAGTTCGCCCCTTTTGCGGATTTCTTGCTGTTTGCGGTCGGCCCAATGCAGTTGTCTTTTGATGTGTAACTCCCGCAGCACCGAGTTCGTGATTTTCACGCGGAGGTGATTTTTCCGCAGCTCGGAAGTATGCCGCAAGATGAAGCCCAGGCGGAAACAAGTATCTGTGTAAATATGAGGCGAGCCGGTGCAGACGAGACGGGAAAAGGCTTTGTGCGCGGCCCGCATAGCACGCTCCCGGGTGTGTTCGGATGTGTTTTTCATTGTATATTTTTCTTTCTTTCGTTACGGGCGCATTGCCCCGGCAGAGAAGAAAGAAACCATCTGCTTCCGCGCTTATGGTAGCACGACTATACAATAAGCCCTTTCTTCTCTGTGCTCAGGCAGACATATCCGACAGGGAAGAGTGACCGTGTCGCCACTCCCCGGAACTCCCCAATGGGAAATTCTGCGTCCGTATCGGTTGACACCTGATGAACACGGAAGAAAGGTACATCTCCATTTCTCCAGAGGACCGAACAAATCCTCTTTGTGTCGGGAGAGATTGTAGTATACAGAATCCCCCTGGTCAAGAACATTATCCGTTTTTTCGAAGAACAAGATGTTGGGGCTTGACGTCCGACACGACAAATGATAGAGTTAACTCTATGGAAGACATCAACCTTCAGCACAGCGTCACCAGTTACGAATGCGGAGCCGACCACCTGCTTAAGCCGGCGAGTTTCATGCACTTCTGCCAAGAGGTAGCAGAGACGCACGCCTCCGGTAACAATCTGGGCTACGAGTGGAGCATCCGCAACGGAATGATCTGGGTGGAGGTGCAGGGCGATTTTGAGTTCGTACGTCGCCCATCGTGGAAAGAGATCATCACCCTGCGCTCCAACACCGGCAAAGCCAGTGCACTGCAGGCACGCCGTTTTGTGGAGATGACCGACCGGACAGGCAACACCATCGCCCGGGCTGACCTGATGTGGGTGCTCATTGATGTGAACAGCCGCCGCCCCATCCCCCTGAAGCGCGCCATGGCGCAGATGCCGGATGAATGCCCGGCCATCATTTCCGCTCCGCTGGAGGTGGCAAAGGAGTTTGAACGCACTGAGACGGTAAAACTGATAGCCCCGCGCCGGGATGTGGACTTCAATGGCCACATCAACAATGGTGCCTACCTCATCTGGGCACTGGAAACGCTACCGGAGGGCATGGAACCCGGCGCGGCCCCCCGCCGCTTCCGTGTCAATTTCAAGCGAGAAACCTTTGCCGGAGCCCCCATCTGCATCGAACACCGCGTGGCCGGCAAACAAACGCAGCACAGCATCATGAGCGAGGGTGAACTGCGCGCCGAAATTGTGATGGAATGGGAGTAAGAGCCCCAAACAAGCTTCTACAGAAAAGCGGGTTGCAAGACCCGCTTTCTTTTTTACGCCTGCTCCGTCTCCGTCTTTCTCCTGAGTCGCAGTTGCCCACAGGCGGCGTTGATATCGTGCCCCTTCTCGTAGCGCATCGTCACAGGGATACCGGCAGCAATAAGAGCCTTGCAGAAGGCACGGCAGTGTTGCTCTGACGGGCGCACCCAAGGGAGCCCCTCCACTGTATTGTAGGGGATAAGGTTCACTTTGGCATTAAGTCGTTTACAAATACGAGCCAGCTTAGCGGCCTCCGGCAGCATGGCGTTTACGCCCTCAATGAGGATGTACTCAAAGGTAATCTTGTGCTTACTGCTGCGCGTCCATTCTTCCAGTGCCGGCAGCAGCTGGCCGAGCGGCCACTTGCGGTTCACCGGCATGACCTGCGAGCGAACCTCATCGCTGGCACCATGCAGCGAAACAGCCAGGCGCAAGGGCTTGCCGAACGCAGCCAAGCGCCGGAGCCCCGGCACATTGCCGGAGGTAGAGATAGTGATGTGGCGTGCGCCGATATTCAGAGCGTGCGGGTCCATAATCTGCGTGAGCGCCACCAGCAGGTTATCCATATTGGCCAACGGCTCGCCCATGCCCATGAACACCAGATTATCCACCCGAGTGCCGCTGATTTCCTCCGCAGCCAGAATCTGCCCCAGAATCTCAGACGCAGTCAGATTGCGCGTGAGCCCCAGCAACCCACTGGCGCAGAACTTGCAACCAAAGGCGCACCCCACCTGCGAGGAAACACAGAGGGTGATACGGTCGCTGTGTGCACCGCCCTGCCCCACAGCAGCGGGAATGATGACAGACTCCACCAGGTGCCCATCCATCATGCGGGAAAGAAACTTGCGCGTGCCGCCGGTGGAGCTCCGGCTCACCTCCTGCACCGTAAGAGGGCGGAGGCAGTAGCGCTCTGCCAGCTGTTCCCTGAGGGCAGGCGGGAGATTGCTCATCTGCTCAAAACCGGTAGCACGGTGCTTCCACACCCATTCCTGCAGCTGAGCGGCCCGGAACGGTTTTTGCCCCAGCTCGGCCATGAGCTGCACCAGCGCATCGCGCGTATATTCGAGCAGACAGGGCTTCTCCATACTCGGCATTACATGAGTTTGTCTACATACTCCGCCACATTGAAGGGCAGCAGGTCGTCCTTGCCCTCGCCAACGCCCAGCATGAGGGGTGAAATCCCCAGCTCATCGCGAATGGCTACAGCCACACCGCCCTTGCCGGAGCCATCCATCTTGGTCACCACCACGGCATCCAGCGGGGTGGCCTTGTGGAACTCGCGAGCCTGCATGAGGGCATTGCCACCGGTTGTGGCATCCACCACCAGATAGCAGGCGTGAGGGGCCGCTGCATCCTGCTTGCCGATGGAGCGGCGAATCTTGGAAAGCTCTTCCATGAGGTTGTGGCGGGTGTGCAGGCGGCCGGCAGTGTCGCAGATAAGGTAGTCCACCCCATCCTGCAGGGCTCTGGCATGTGCCTCGTAGCACACGGAGGCAGGGTCCTGATTGGGGTTACCTTTGTAGAGCGGCACATGCAGGCGGTCTGCCCAGCTCTGGAGCTGCTCCACAGCCGCCGCGCGGAACGTATCCGCTGCGGCCAGAAGCACCTTGCGCCCCTGCTGCTGCAGACGATAGGCCAGCTTGGCGCTGGTAGTAGTTTTACCGGCGCCATTCACTCCCACCATCATGATGACGCAGGGCTTGCCCGCCTGGGGCGTCGGCAGCTCAGGCAGCGGCGCCGGGAAAGCAGAGCGCAGCTGCTCCTTAATATAATCGGCAATATCGCAGGCGTCCTGCTCGTCTCGCTCGCGCAACTCCTCCACCATGGGAATCACACGCTTGGCTCCGATGTCGGCAGAGATGAGATCCGCCTCCAACTCATCCCAGTCAATCTGGGGCTCGCCGAGAAACTTATCTACCAGTCGTGTAAAAAAATTAGCCATAGGAAAACAGGAAATCAGGCTTTGGCTGCGGCAGAAATAATGCCGTGGATGAAGGGAGCACTCTTACCGCCGGAGTAGGTATCCGCCAGAGCATTGGACTCCGACACCACGATGGGGGTATCGAGCTTGTTGAACTCCAGTTCGTAGAGTGCCATGTAAAGAATGCACTTATCCACCACATCCAGGCGGGCCGTAGAATAATTCTGCAGCAGGGATGCCAGACGCGCCTCCAGCTGAGTTTTCTTGTCCAACACATTACGGGCATACTCCTCCGCGGCGGGACGAAGTTCCTGCAGCGCCTGTGCGCAGCGCACAAGCCCCGTAAACTCCTGATTACCCTCCAGCAGAAGCGGCGTGCTCAGCGCTGCGACTGCAGTCATCTGCTTACCACGGCGCAGCAGTGCACTCTTCACCGCCTCCAGCACAGGACGATAAGCCGGATAGTCCGGCAGCACCGGCAGCAAATCACGCCCCAGCCCCTCCACAGCAATAGCAAGGTTGATGACGTCGCGACAGCACAGCTCCAGCTGGTCTGTGGTATCCTGGCGCTTGTCCTTTGCACAGTAACGCATGGCAGCCAGTGCTGAATCAAACTCCGCAGAACGCTTCCGCACACGCTCCAGCTCCTCTACCAGAACAGCGGCGGTCATATCACCTTTCAACGCCTCCAGAGCCGCCCCAATGCGCGTCTCCAGCAGACGGGCAGAATCCACCGAAGCTCGCGCCACATGGGCAATGGCCTTGGCCAACGCCCTGCGGTAATGGTCGGTTTCCTTCTCCTGGGAAATTCGCCAGAAAAGGTTAAGGTCGAAATTCTGCAGCTCGCCGCCATTCTCTTCCACGGCATAAATGAGGCTGAGGGCAGCCTGGCGCACTTTGCTCTTATTAATCATAACAGAAGGGAGGAAAAAGGGTTAACGCATAATGGAACCACTCATATCCACACCGGCCATGCGGGTGGCATCGCGGTGCAGCTCGTCCTGTTCTTCCAGCATATTCAGCATAGCCACAGCGGCGCGGGCAGCCTCACGCCCGCGGTTGAGGGTGGAAGCAATGCAACGGGCAAACGCCTGCTGCTCATCATTGAGCAACAATACCTCGTGCACCACAGGAGTGAGCGTGTCGCAGGAAATCGAAAGCAGCTGATTGGTGATAGCCGTGCCGATGAGATCTGCATGAGCCGTACTGCCCCGCAAAATGACGCCCAGAGCAATCACCACATCCGGCTTCGCATGCTTGCCCGCGCGTACGATAGCTCGCTTCACCGTCACCGGCACTTCAAATGCACCAGGCACCCTTACCACATCCACCGTGATGCGGTCGCCACTCTCTTTCAGCTCTGCCAGACAATTCTCCAGCAGAGCGGAAGTATACTTTTCGTTATAGGTAGAGGCAACAATGGTTACATGCGCTGCGCTATGCAGGCTCCGTGTTCTGCTCGGAAGTTCGGTTGACATGGCAATATACGTAATTCGGCGTCTGTGTCCGTGCCCCGACCATAGCAGCAGCCACCACTTAAGTCAAGAAAAATGATGAAAAAAAACAGGGTATATGCATTTGAATGATAGCAAGACCACCCGCCCCCTCAAACATGAAGCCAAAATCTGCGGAGTCCTATTGTTTTCTTCCCATTTTTCAAACGCGTTCAGCAGAAAAAGCCCGGTATACCATACCGGGCTTTTTCCATAGAGGGCTGAGTTGATGCTCAGCTGCGTTTATTCTTCTCCCAGCCGAAGGGCTCAAACTCCGCACGGGCAATCGGGTCGGCCCAGGTCGGCTTGCGCATGGCATATACCAGCAAGGGGATGCCCACAAAGACAATCACGCCTGTAACCAGAATGCCCACATAGACTGCCGGACTGCCTACGGGAATCTGCGAGGGCGGTATAAAGCTGAACACCAGAGCCAGCAAACTGCTCAGTAACCCCAGACCGGCAACTACCCACATGCCGAAGTTCCCTCCCGGCACCCGGAAGGCACGGGGCGTATGAGGCTCGCGATAGCGCAGATAAATAGCTGCGGCAAACATGAGGATATACATGATAAGATAAAGAATGACAGTGAGTTGCGAAATAATCTGATACGCACTCTGAACACTGGGCAACACCACAAAGAGGATGGACAACAGTGTGACAATGCAGCCCTGCAACACCAATATCCCCACCTGCACGCCATGGCGATTGGTGCGCTGCAGTGCTCCGGGCAGATAGCCCGCCTTACCCACCTGAAGCAACCCCTTGGATGGACCACCCACCCAGGCTACCACCTGCGCCAGTACACCGAATGCCAGAAACACGGCCAACACATTGCCCAGCCACGGCACTTCAAAATACGCAAACAAACGGTCGAATGCCACCAGCAGGCTCTGCACCAGATTGATATCCTTGCTCGGAATGATAAACCCGATTGCCAGTGTCCCGAACACAAAGATACACACCGTCAGCAATGCAGCAATGGCAATGGCTCGCGGATAATCCCGCCCGGGGTCCCGCACATCCTTCACATGCACGGCGCTCATCTCCATACCCGCATAGAAAAGGAAGATACTGGCCGCCAACACAATATTGCTGAACTTGCTCAGGTCGGGGATAAAATCCCCGGGTTGCATGCTGATGTCGATAGTGTTTCCCATGGCCCAGTATACCATCCCCATCAGCACCAGTAGTGCAGCAGGAACAACGGTACCCAGCAAACCGCCCCATTTGGTAATCACTCCACTGGTGCTCATCCCCCGCAGGTTCAGCAACGTGGCCAGCCAATACACCAGCAGCACAATGACCAATACATAGTGACTGTTGGCTGCCAGTGCAGAATCCCAGCTCTGATTCGGGCCGATGAAGGCAATGCTTACAGCCGCAAAAGTCAACACCGTGGGAAACCAGATTGTCGTCTGTATCCACTGCAACCAGATGGCCAGAAAGCCCAGGCGCGTACCAAAGGCCTCCCCCACCCAGCGGAATACACCGCCCTTCGTAACGGCGCAAAACTTTTGAGGGCTTTTTCTCAGATAGTTGAGGGAAACGAAAAAGGAAACAGAAAAAAGGGCAGCTTTTTGGGGCTGTCCTTTTTTTTCATTGGCCAACTGCTCAAAGCAGCTGATTGCTTTCTTCTGCAAGGCGGCTTTGTGCGAGCTTGAAAATATCTTCCACGCATTCAATGCCGGTTGAATTGTGGCCCAATCTTTCGGCGGCCACCAATGTTGTTCCGCTGCCGCAAAACGGGTCAAGAATGGAAGCATTAGGCGGCAAAACCTCCATCAAGTGTTGCATGAGTTTAACCGGCTTTGAAGTGCAATGCAGCTTTTGAGCTGGTGGCATTGGTTCCGCAAGGAATGCGCTTGGTGACTTTCTGACGGGTGACTGCATGAAAGGCAACGGCGTTCCATTTGTGGCCACCAATGCAAATTCCGTGTCGCGCCTAAACTGGCCAAGAAACGGCCTTCCGCTGCATTTCGCCCACGTGAAAACGCCTTGCAACGTCCAACCCGTAAAAGAGGCCGCGCGCATGAGCAAAGGCAACTGTCGCCAATCTGAAAAGGCAATTGGGTAGCCGCGCTTTTTGGTCAGTCTGCGCGCCTCAGAAAGCCACTCACGCGTCCAAAAGAAATGTTGCATCTGGTCACGCGTTGCGCCATCGTCAAATTCTGTATACTGAGCGGCAACATACTTGCTGTTGCCTCTGTGGTTCGCCCGTTTACTGAGCCCGCCGGAACAATAAGGAGGATCCGTTATGACTGCATCAAAGGTGCGCGCCGGCATTTGCGGCATGAGCGCGAGAGCGTCACCGTGAATGAGTTTGCTTGCCATGATTGTTTCAGGTTAATGCTGTTTGATTTTTCACCAGTCGCTCTGTATTTGCTAAGCGCTGGACAAATTGTCGGATTTGGGCATTCAAGCCCGCAATAACGGTGGCTTGCTCTTCTATGCACCCGGCAGCAGCATTCAGGGCTTGCGCGCTTGCTGAGGCTTCCGCATTGGCTCGTTGGGTATCGGCTTTCAATCCGTTAATGATACTTTGCACAGCGGGCGGCAACTTGCCGCTTGCTGCATCCGCAGCGGCCGGTGCTGCCATTTGCGTGGCGCTGTACTGCGCGGCGGTTTGTTCCCTCTGGTGCATATCGAGCATGGTCTGCGTGCCACTTACCTGCGCAGCGGCGTTGGCGGCCTGTGTTTCGGCCTTCATAGCAGCCAACATGGCGCGTGCTGTTTCGCGTATCTCTTCCCGTTCTGCTGCGGTGCTTCCGCGTCCGGCAAGTTGCACAGCGGTGCCATATCGTCGCCGCTGTTTATCGGTCATCTCCACCGGGTCTGTTTCCGGGTCGCGGTTGGGGTCAGTCATGCGCATAATAAGCCGCAGCATGGCTTTATCCCCCTGCGCCAACGTAAGCAGATTGGCCGCAGCATCGCGTCGCAAGGTGGCGGCATTCTGGTTGCGGTAGCCGGACACGTCGCGCTCAGAAATACGGCGTAATTTGGTATCTGCTTCTTGCTTGAGCGTGGCTGCCTTTTGTGTGGCAATGTCAGCCGCCTGCTGTTGTCGTTCAAGATCGGCATTAAGGGATCGCTCACGCTGCGCGGCTTTGGCTTCTTCTTCTCTTTGGGCTGCGTAGTGTGACATCTCATCGGCATGATCTGCATCTTTGTAAGCGCGTGCGGTAACAATTTCTCCGGTTTGCGCCATGGTTGTTGCAAAGTTGCTGGCCGCATCATTCAGCTTTGTTGTGGCGGTTGCAAAAGCTGTTTCCGCTTCCGTTTCATGGGTGCGGCGGGTGCCCAAATTTGTAATTTCAGATTGAACAGCCGCGCGCAACTTTTCCGGAGTGCTCACATCATACCCGGCAGCGTTCAAACGCTTGGCCAACATGTCGAGTGGTAGTTGTGCGCGCTGTTTGTTGCCGCGAGCATCTGCCATTATTCCCTCTTCTCCACTCATGAGAGCAACTAATTCACGCAGGCGAGACATACGTCGCGTAGGCATTTTCCCCGGCGAACGCATAGGATCTTGCATTCTTTTATCCAAAGCATCGAGAGCCGCAGCGAGCTGCCCGCTAAGATCCTCCGAATTCCAATCAATTTCCGAAAACTCGCGCGGCAATACGTGCGCACCCGTCATGCTTTGCCAGTAGTTCTTTAATTTTCTCTGAAATGCCGCTGCTGCTTCATTGCGTTTACCGCGTGCATTATAGTATTGTCCATCCGCTTCTTTAACAAAACCGGCTTGCGTGTCGTAAGATTCAATCGAGCTAAAATCGCCAAGCCTAGCCTCAGAATCCCGCACAGCGCGGCGGGCGGTTTGTAGCTCATCGGCGGCAGCTTTTTTGTTCCGATAAGCGCTGCCATAATCCTGCGCCGCATCAGAGCGGGCAGTTTGCACGGCATTTGCCTCTGCCGTCTTTTCAAGCTGGTAAATGGCTTCTTTGTGTTGCTCTTCCGTAATAGCCCCGGTCAGGCGCATAATATCCAACTTGCGGCGGGCTGCGTCTTGCAGATTGCCGGCGCGTTCATCGCGCAGCATTTGCGCGCGGTCTTCTGCTGTAGCGGCACGTTCTGCCAGCTCTGCCCGGCGTTCATATTCGGCCGTTATAGCTTGCTCATTGCGCAAGCGCGCTACCGCAAGTGCTGCATCATTGCGCTCGCGGTCAAGGTTATCAAGCGCGGTCTTGAGCTTTTCTGCCTCATCGCGCTGAGCTTTGAGCAACTCCGCTCGCTTTTTGGCGGCTTCTTCGTCCGGCTTCTTATTCCACCACTCATATATCTTCTTGAATAGCTCAATGACTTGGTTTGCGAGCGCAAGCCAACCGAAAAACCAGCCGGCGGCAGTCTGAAAAATTTTGGCGGCTTTGCCAGCGGCAGAAAACATGCCCGGCAGTGCGCCAACAGCAGCGCCGGCACCTTCTGCGCCGGCCTTAGTTTTAGCCATAGCATCGGCGGCAGTATTGCCGGCAGATTCTTGCGCCTCTGCTGTTTCTCTCGCTGCCTGTTTCTGTTCTTTCAGCTGTTTTGTTAAGTCAGCTGTAGCCTGCGCCGCACGCTGCGCGCTTTCCTCAATTTTAGCGTTTGATTGGCTTATTGTTTCGGCGGTTTCCTCTGCCTGCTGAGCGGCCTGTTCTGCGCCGGTGCCGTCATACTCTGCCACCAGTTTTACCTTTAACTCTGAATCTGCTTTCATGGTGTCATTCTATGGGTGAAATTTGGAAAGAAAAAACAAAATGCACGCCCTGCGCATTAGGCCACGGGCTGGTGTCATCTGTCAGCAATAATGCGCGGAAATCTGCCAGCGTAGCGTGCAGCTTTTTGGTAAAAATCGGGTGCATGTTTTCATCAAAAGCAGTGGCATAATCGAGCACGCCTTCCGGGTGTTCCCACATGTAAAATTCCATCTCTTCCCGGAGCTTTTGGGCATGGTAATGGCTAGGCGTCCAACGGTACGCATCAGCGCGCAAAATCAGGGACGCATTACCGCGCGAATGGTGGCGCTGCCATGCCGCCCCGATAGTGTTATCTGCTTGCGTGGCATATTGTCCGGATTTTTCCGGTTGACTATCACACAGGGCACCCAATGGCAACAATTCAACTGTTGTTTCCGGGTCATTCGTTGGCGTAAACCTCACGCGATACGCGCTGCATTGTAATTCTATGTCTGGCATGACTGTTAATAATTCTTGAAAGTTTTTTCCGGCATGTTAATGGTAAATGTTCCGCTTAGCTCACCGCTGTATCGGCTACCATCCTTGTTCCACGCACTGCCACCGCCCACGCTCATGGTTGAGGAAGCTTCATGGCGAATGGCGCCCCACCGTACCTTGTACGGTGCAGAAATTGCCACATTTGTTCGAGTTTCCAAGCATTCAGTCTTGCCGGCAGCTGCGGAAATTGCGGGCGGATTTTCACCGCTTTGCGTTATGCTGCCCGTTACGCTGCCCGGTGTCACCGAGTGCCCGGTCAATGGGCATGCGGCTAGTGCTTGCTGCGCCACCTTCTTTTTCAGGCGAACTTTTCGGGCAGTAATGTAGCAAATCTCATATTTCACTTTTTGGCCATCAATCGTGCGGTTTACAAACGTGCCGGAAGCCGTCACAATAATGGCATCATCGCTCTTCAATCGCATATTACTGCAAGCGATAAATTCGCCCATGCGCACACCAGCCGTTACCTTGCAGGAAATAGTGCGGTAATCCTCTGCTGTGGTGCTTGGTGGTGTAGCCGGCACCCATCCGCTGCCACTCCACTGGTTATCGGTGGTGGCAGTCAAGCTGCTACCACTTTTCGGGTTGTCAAAGCCCCAATTTACAGCCCCGCCGTTACCACTACCGCCACCGCTTGCTGTTAGTTTCACGTAAGCATTTATACCAATGGTGGAATCATCGGCCGCAAAGCCGGAAACAGCAACGTCAAAATGAAAATTCTTGCCTACCTTGCGGGCGGCGGAAACCGTCACACCATCCCCGCCGCGATACCACCAGCCTACAGTCGGGCGAGTCACAGGGCTTGGGCCCGGTGACGGTGTAGGCGTTGGTGTAGGCGTTGGTGTAGGCCCCGGATTTGGCCCCGGGCCCGGGCCGGGTGGCGGCGGATCCCAATCGGGATCCGGATCGGGTTCCGGGTCTATCGGGTCGGGGTCGGGCGGGTCATCAGGCCCCGGGCCGGGGTCGGGCTCAGGTATCGGGCCGGGCCCCGGTTCCGGGTCGGGCTCATCGCCGCCTGTTACCACGTACGGGGTTTCTGTCACGCTGCAAATGCACGCGCCTGCGCCGTAAAGAGAAGCGCCACGCAGCAGCACATAAAGCCCGCGCCCATAGCCCCAACCATCTTCCAGCGGCCATGGCAACTGTGCGCTCAAAATCGGCTTGTACTCCATCACATCGGGCGCGGCTTCCATGGCCTCTACATCCCAGCCGCTGCCATATAGTGGCAACAGCAATGGGTCAACTAGCGGCCAACGGGAATTTGCCCAATTAGTATCGAAACCCGGCGGAGAATCGAAAAGCTCAGCGGTGCAGGCTTCAAACCAGTAGCCGCCAATTTTGTATATTCCGCGCGGCGTTATCTCCCCGCGAAAATAAGCCGCCACTGCGCCGGGCAATGAATTAAACTCGCCCGCCACCTCATCCGCGCCGGGCGAAACCGTAGGCGCAAACCACCAGAATGGCCAATTACTTTCCGAAAAGGTGCGCATTGTCACCGGCACCAGTTCGCCACAGCTCGCTTGGTGCAAAGGAAGCCCGCCGTCTCCAATTTCGGCCACCGCATCAGCCGTGCCGCAAGGCGCTTGAAAATCGCCGTCCGCCGGGGCTTCCCATGTCTCATCTTCCCCCCATGGCATATTTAATGCGGTGGTGTCATAGTTCAAAGCTTCTTCGCCAAAATAAGACGCCTTCCACCGCCCGGTGCCATCTTCCATAAATCCGCTGCGAGTGTAAAAGCAAAGCACCTCATCAATGGCCACCAGCCACACACACAATGCAACTCGTTTCAGCGGTGCGCCCATCCCCCATGAGCAAAACGGCAAAATCGGTTCCCAAAAAACATCGGTGCGCCATTGGTCGCCCACCTTGAGCCACGCCTCCTGCTCGCCGTCCGGCACTAGCTGAAAGCCGCCCACCTGCTCACGCAATGCCGCCGGCAAGGGCATGCCGTTTGCATCGCAAGCCGCCACCTCTGCGCCTCCTTCTGCGCTTTCCTGATTTTCTGCCAACGCGGGCACATCGGCGGCCACTTCCTGCAATTCGGTAGCGCTCAAGCGCAAATAAACCTTGCCGCTGAATACGGCTGCGTAAAGATAGCCAAGCACATAATCCCCCGGTATGGTAAGCGTGCAAACCTTGAGCCACGGCAAGGAAGAATAAACTTCATCCGAGCAGCTACCCCATGCAAAAGCCACAGGCTCCACAGCCGTGCCACCCGGGCGCGGCATACCATCAGGCAAAAACTCATCGAACGCACACCATGGCGCACGCCGTGCCGCAGGATCCCCGGCGGCCAAAAGCTCTTCAAGCGGCTTGTATTCTTCTTCCTCTTCCATAGCGTTTATACCTGCGGCGTTTCGCTTGCTTCCTTGCGTTTCTTCCGGTAAACATACGGCACCCACTGCCCCGTGCTGCGGTCATATTTCTTGCCTGCTTTCACCATGTACCCCGCTTCGATCAGCGCGGTGACGTCTGTCTCCGGGAATGTAATATAACCTTGCGGCGTGGCAATACTGCCGGCCGAAATCAGCCACTTGTCCCCGTCCGCGTACAGCGTTTTCGGCTCGCGCGGCTTGCCGCCTTTCGTGGCACCGTGTGCAGGCGCAATTTGCGGGGCAATCATCGGCGGGGTTTCCTCTTCCGTTTCCTCTTCTCCCTCTTCCGGGTCACTGCCCACGGCCTCTTGTGTCCACGGCTGGTTATTCGCCTGCCCGGCAATATCGCGCTGCCGCTGCATTCTCGCTATCTCTGCCAGCTCATCCACCGTGAGCGCGGCCGCTTCATCGCTGCCGGTGGTCAGCGTCAGCCGTTTGGTGAAGAAAGAATAATCCACGCGGGCAATGGGTGTTTTCATCCCTTGCCAAATGTCTGCCAGCCCCTCAATGCTCAGCGTACCCCCGCAGAAAACAAGCGGATTCACATCCACGCCCACCAGCTCCACGGTGCCGTCATACGTGTTATCACCTTCGCGGATCTGTTGGCTCAGGAAGTTTTTGTAATCCGCACTCGTTATCGTGTCATCTTCGCCCGTTTCCGGCTCTTCCTCCGTGCCGCTGTCCGCATAATCCGGATCATCTGCAAAAAGAGAATTAGTGCCTTCCTTGTACAGCTTGCGGCGGCGGTTAATCAGGTAAACCTCCGGCAAGCTCAATTCCGTATATCGGCACTGCTTGCCGTCAAAGGTCAGCACACCATCAAAAAACGCGTCAAGTTCTTCCGCGCTCACCCCCTCCGGCTTGCTGCTCAGCACCACCACTTGTGAGATTGAGGCCTTGCAAAACTTTAACCCGCTCACATTCTCGCGCCGGTGAGGACTCGCGGGAAAACTCCCCTTATACAGCACATAGGCATTGCTCCAGTTGATATCATTTTCCGTAGCCTGCAAATAATTCGCCGGCGGGTCATTCTCGCTTGCCTCCGTCTCCCCGTCCGGGGCAACCACGCCGCCCTCTTCACCCTCTGCCGGGAATGCCTCTTCCGCTGCCAGCGGTTGCAGCCACATACCGCCAAAGGTCACGCAGCCACCCACCTTGGCCAGCGTCTTGAATGCCGGAAAACTCCCCCAGAATTTCAGCAGCTCGCCCGGCGGCGTATTCGTCTTCTTGCGCATCTCCGGGCTGTCAACCTTCCAACCGGTCGGCACCTTCAAGCCCAACACTTCCACCTTGTTAGCGCGCGCATTTGCGCTGGCATAAGTTGGCGTACCGGCATCTGCACCGCCCACTGTGGGCGATATGTAGGAACAAAACGCGCCCGGCTCACGCAAATTGCCAACGGTGATATTATACTTGCCGCGCAACCCGGCACCCGGGCAACCTACGCCGGCACGGTTGGCCAGCGTCACGGTGGCTATGCCTTCAAAATCGCCCACCTTGCTGCCGTCCTTTTCTATGGTGCCGCCGGTCACATAACCGGCCGCATTCTTGTTCAATTTCAGCACAACGCTGCCGGCTTCACCGTGTGCCCAACCAAGCTTGACGTGCGCCGCATTTAGGTGGCTCATGCAACTTTGCACGCCCGCGCTCACAATATGCACGCCCACCGGTGCCGTATACGTCATGGAAACGCCGGCATATTCCATCACAGCGCTTACCGTGGCCGCCGTCTTTACCAGCACCGAGCTGGCGGGGAATCCTTGTTTTGCGGCCTGTATGGCATCCGTACTTACAGCAAAATCAGGCAAGCCGGTGTGCTTGTTAATACTCGCGTAAACGCACTGATTGAGGCGCTCCACGCGGTCTGTGAGCGTCAGCGTGCCCGCGTACCTGTCAGCAGCATAATTGAGCGACAGCACGCGCTTGTACGAATCCGCTGCCTGCCACACGGTTTCACCGTCCGGCATTTCCAATGCGTCAAATGTGCTCAATGCCGCCGGCACCGTTTGCCCGGCCAGCCCAAAATTCAGCGTTAAAGTGCTGCTTGTGCCACGGCAAAAACTCACCAGCACATCACCCACTCCAAGCGCTTTCAATTCATCAATTCTCATGGGCTACGAATTAAGTAAAGCCAGCAAAGCATCCTTGTTTGCCAGCAAATCCACAAGGCCGGCGTGCTCTTCTGCCGTCATATGGGCGGTGGTGTCGGCAGTGTGGGCGGCAGGGGCAAATCTGCTGATTTGCATATGCCATGTGTGCTTGGGTATCCAGCTTCGCTGTGTCACATTCCCATCTACTCCGTATCCACCCGCGAGGCCCAAAATCCCGCCGGGCGTTGTAGGTTCCTTGGCCAACACGCGCAAACAGCACTGTTGCCCCATCTGGTAGGCAGTAGTGGCCAACCCGTCTTCGGTATGGAAGCTCACCCGTATCTCCTCACCCGCTACCACAGAGAATGTTTCAGCAAAAGTGTAGTGCAGTACTTCCCCCACAGCGTGCGTCTGTGCATTGGCCGAAACTGTAATCATCTGCTGCGTCTCCCCGCGCCACACTTTCAGCCATATGGGCGCATTGGCAGGCGTAGCCGATTCGTTATCCCGGCACTCAAGTTCCAGCGCGGTTACGCGTCCGGTAAGCCGCATCACAATTCCGAATCCGTAAGCGTTGTAATTATCCTCTGCGTTGCCCCCGGGGGCTACCGTGGCTTCTTCATACACCAGCGTCTCCACCAGCTCTGCCCGCTGCGCCTCTGTCAAATCTGCATAGGCCAACGCCTCCCCTTTCTCGCCCTGCGGCCCCTGTGGGCCTGTGTCTCCGGTGTCGCCCTTTTCCCCTTTCTCACCCTGCGGGCCCTGTAGCCCCGGGGCAGCATCAATGTTGAACGTGGCAACATCGTTCACAATGTCGCCATCACTCACCACCCATGTTTTATACTCCTGCCCATCGTAGGGGAACGGCGAGGGCGTCACATCAATATGCCCCTTGGCCACCTCCAGCGCGCCCACGCGCACCTCATAGAAAAAGCAGCCAAATGGCATCGGCGGCAAATAAAGCGCATTATCAGCCGCCACCCACTGCATCTGCGTGGGCACGGGCTTTGCGCCCGGGTACTCCGTTACGGCTATCCAGCCCACCGGCGTGAGACTCGCAGCCCCGCCGGTCAGGTTAAACACCAGCCGCCCCGGCTGCCCGCTCGATATGGTCAAATCTTTCATACTTTCTTGTCCTGTTCTTTCAATGCTCGCTCCGCCGCAAGCTATCCAAACCGGCGGCGGAGCTTTGAGCGGTTAAGCGTTACGCTACTTCAATGCCCACGTTTTCAAACTCGCAAGCAGAAAAATCGGTGATCGGGAACTCAAACGGCACGTCCTTGAGGTCGTCCACGTTGTCGCTGCCGCCATCCTGCAAGCCAAGTTCACCACGTAAGCGCACGTTGATAAGGTTGCCATCGCTGCCGGTCGTGCGGTAAGAATCCACCACCTGAATGAACAGCCAGCCCGGCAGGCAGCCGCCCGCATTCGTAAACGGCACCACTTTGGTGCCCTGTGCCGGCAGCTTCTTCAGGCCATACTCAAGGGCCAGCGCTTCAAGGTTCACATCCTGCGTGGCAAAGGTAGGCTTCACACCTTGCAGGATCTTGCTGTCACGTGTCGTGTGCCTCTGCGTGGGCGGGTAAACCCCTTTTCGGGTCAGCGTCTTGTAAGTCACGCCCCATTTCCATTGGTAAATCTGGCCAAGGCACTTGCCATGGGCCAGCGCCTCATCCAGTGTGGGCAGGGTCGTGGCGTCTACAGTCACGCTCTCGCCATCTCGCTCTATCGTGTCGCCATCAGCCACAAAGTGAATAATAGCGCCGTGTATCGTTTCCGCACCAAGGCGGTTAATTTTCTGGATCATCGTCTCTGAATTGTTGTGTTTGGGTTATTAAGAAAAACTATTTTGAAAGGTTAAGCCGCACGGCAAGGCTCAGCGCTCGCGCCGCCACCTTATCCGTGAAGCCGGCTTCCGTTATCATGTCCAAATCAGCAAGCCCCGTCAGCCTTGCCGCAATCCCGGCATGCACCGCCGTGGGCTTGTATTGGAAGCGGCACACCGTGTGCAGCAACTCCACCAGCAAAGCGTCCACAGCCTCATTTTCTGCCGGGCCGCTCGCATACTGTGAAGACGTGAACACATACACCACCACCCCGGCATCCACCAGCGCCCCCCCGTGCAGCTCCCCGCTGTTCACCAGCTCAAAGCCGCCCGGCGTCACCGCTATCTGGCACGGAGCCCCCGCTGCTGCTGCCTCAATGTTCTTGCTGTGGCTCACATTGTCGAACAGCTCCGGGAACACATAAGCCCGAAACTCCGGCAACCCTTTCAGATCTTCCAGCAGTTGCCGCGCTGCGGCATAATTGTGCGCTGTTGCGTGGTGCTTAGGCATGGCTCTTCTTCTTGCTCGCTTTCTTCCCCGTGCTCGCCTGCGTTGCCTCCGTCTGTGGCTCAGCTACAGCACCGGCGGCATTAGGCTTGCAGCCCAACGCAAGCGGCACCATGCGCGGCTTGGTGAACTCATAGCACGGCGCAGCCCCCGGCTGCAACGTGGCCGCCTCAACCAGCAGCACGTCCACCGGTTCCCCCGCCGCGTTCACCCACGCACCTTCCGGGTTCGGTCTTGTTCGGAATTGCAGCATCTCTCCTGCTTCACTTTGTGGGTTCAACCTTCTGCGCACCAGCCGTGGCATCCAGCACAGCATCCAGCGGCAGGCTTACCGTTGCGTGGTAGCTGCTCGCGCTCCCGTCTGCCTGTGTTTGCGTGGCTGCCACCGTGCAGCTACTTGTCAGCATCGCCGCCACAGCGGCAACTGCTCCGATAATCGCGCCGGCAATCGCCTTCGCTACGCTACCCGGTACTCCCCAACCGGTAAAAATCCCGGTCAGCACTCCGGCGGCCTTCTTGGCCTTCTCAATCTTGGTATTTGTTTCCATGGTCTGTGTTATTGGGTTTGTTTTGCGTGTTTTGCAAGCAGGTGTGCGACTGCTTCCTTTGCGCCCGTGTAAAGCGCTGCGGAAAGCGTGTCGCTGTCCGGCATTACCTCCGGGCGCGGCTTGTGGTGCGCTTGCTTCACCAGTTTGCCAAGCCAAGTGATATTTGTTCGCGTTTTCTTTTCCTCTGTCGCAATCAGTATGGGGCAACCATTGCGGCTTTTAATAACGCGAATTTGCTTGGTTCCCGCCCACTCCTTGAGGGTTTGGCGGGTCTTCCTCAGCGGCGAATCATCAAAGGGAATGAGCAGCGAGCGTGTGGGCTTGCCCGTTACGGCCGAAATGCGGCCGGTGGGGCGCACCGTGCCACCTTTCCAATGCAAGCGCACGCCTACCTGTGAAACAGTAATGGTGGCCACACCGTTGGCAACTTTCCCCATGCTTATGCTGTCACTTGCTCCGCGCCAAAAGTGCCGGCTTTTTGACTTAGCCACCAGCTTATCAAAATTAAGCTCCATGGCAGAGCGCACTTCGTTTGCGCTGCCTGCTGCAACTTCGCTGAGCTCTTGCGGTGTCAGAGAGGGCGGAAGCGTCAGCCCTTTGATACGGGGCATCTGTATGCGTGTCTCAATCATTGTGCAGCCATCCATTTTTCAAGTTCCGCAGCCTGTTCTGCAGTCAGTCCGGACAAATCCGGCTTGCGGGCATCGCTGGCAAAGCTCGCCTGTTCGCCATCACCGTAGCCATCCATAGCAATGCCCAGTGCCACGGCTTCGCTGTACGTTACCGCACGCAACACCATGCCTGAATTGTAATCAAATGGCGGGTACGGTTGATCAAAACGGCTGAGGCGCTGCCATATCAGGCAGTCATTACGCGCCACCATGTCCCCGGCGCAAGCCTTTTCGCGCTCACCCGGCGGCAAACTGCCATAAGCAATGCGCCACCGCTGTTCCCAATCTCGCGGCTGTTGCCGGTGCCCGGCGCGGACAAGTCGTTGCGCGGGGTGCGACAAAGAGCCATTAAATGCCTTATGGCGAGCGTAACCTGCTGCCATTTCCACATTGGTGCGGATAATAAACTCCATGCGTGCAGGCGTGCGAATATCGCGGAACGTGCCCACATCGTCAATATCTGCGGGCATATAGTTGGCGGCAGCCAACGCAGCACGCACAGCACGGCGCACCTCCGTTGAACTCACATCACCGGCAGCCACCATGGCAGCGGCTTTGCGGTACACAGCCAGCGCGGCCACCTGTTCCTGCCCGGCAATCCAGAAAGAGGCCTCGCGGAATTCGCGGCTCATCGCTTCCCATTGTGCTGAGCTCAGCGCAATGGGTTGCAGCTTCTTTTCCTCAATGTGTTCTTTCTGATCCGTAGCCATGGCGGTGGTGGGTCACATAATCCCCGGTCGGTTTACGGTGAAATTCTTTGACTTGCGGCGGCGGTAGCTTGGCCGGGGCAGTGCATCTGCCGCCGGGTCAAGGTTCACTTCCCCCCGCCGCACGGCGGCCAGCAGCTCCTTGGCGTCAAGGTACGTTTGCTTGCGGTCATCGCTTATCTGGCAGTTGTAGCGGGTTAAGAGGTGGTAGCGCAGCACGCTGGTGGCGCTGCGCAGCAGCCCCTCCGGTACGGTCAGCGGCTCTGCATTCATCGCCACGCGGCCGCTGCTCGCCACCTCTGCGCGTATCTCTGCCACCAGCTCCGTGGCTGCCGCCTGTACAGCGGCCAGCCACAGGGCTTCTGCGCGGGCGTCAATTCCCTTCAATTCCTCTGCCGCTTCCTCCGGTGTCAGCGCCCCCTCACGCTCCCTGCGGCCCACCTCAGCACGCAGCACGGCAGACTCAGCATTCAGCATGGCGGCACGCTCGCCCGGTGCAAAACCGGCGCGCAGGTTATCAAAGTTAATAGCTGCCCAACGCATAGCGGTTCCCTTTCATCACTTCACATTCACCACAATGCCGGCGTGGCTTGCAGTCTCGCGCACATCCTGTGCCCATTGCACATAATGAATATCACCGTTATTCAGCTTATTGCGCACGGTATGCACAGTACCATTGGCGTTGAAGTTGGCATCATCCAGCATAAAGGTTTTCATGAAGCTGAAATCCTCTGTGGTGGGCGTATCTTCGCCATGGAAAAGCAGAATGCTGCTATTGTAAATCGGCGTCATGGCCTTTGCCCGCCCCGGCTTGCCCGCATTGTAGCAAATGGAGCCAATGCGAATATCAATCGCAGGGTTTGCCAGCATCCCGGCAAACTCACTCAACGCGGCCGCGCTCTTAATACCGGCCAGTCGCTCGCGCACGCTGGGGTGGTTCTTAATAAGCACCCACAGACCAAGCGGAATCACCATCTTATTGGGCATGATACCGCCGCCGCAATCCGTTGTAACCTTCACAATCAGATCATCAAGCTGGCCGATAATATCAGCCTGCGCCCCGGCCGTGCCCTTCCATGTGCCATACGTGGCACCATCGGCCACGCGGGTGGATTTTGCCACCATATCAGCCACCGCGAACTCGCGGGCAATAAGCTGCTGGCTCAGCATATTCTTAATCTTGGCCTGCTCGTACACATCGGCTGCCGAGCCACTGCGGTGGTGGGCAAAGTCAGAAATAGGGATTTGCAGGCCATGCGGGCGAATGTTGAACTTGGCGCGTGTGCCGTTGAACTTCACCTGCGGCAGGTCGGCGTCATCATCAATCTGCGTGTTTACGCGGTCAAAGGGAATGCCGGTGTCAAACTGCGCATATTCACCATCCGTGCTTTGCACTGGCACCGTGGGTGCCACAAATTCGGCAATGGTGCCCTTGGTCAGCTCCGGCCACAGGCCAACGGCAAAATCAGTCAAAGGCCGGTTCACCGTATCGGCGGAATAAGTTACGTTGCTCATATCGTTTTGTTATCGTTGGGGGTTACTTCATCGTGCAAGGGATAAGATCGCCGCTCTCGCCGGCGCTCAGGGCCACGGCCACCACCGTGGCACCACTTCCGGCCACAGTCAGCGTGCCATCCGTGCCCGCCGCAAGCTCAGCCCCGGCAGTCACAGCACCGCCGCAGCGGCCTTCTACAATAGCGCCACAGCCCGGCAGTGCAACTTCCACGGGCTCACCCGTAGCAGCAGCTCGCACCAGAATGGCGGTTACAGTGCCCGTGCCATTGGCGGCACCGGTTGCAGCAGCCTGCGTGGCGTATGCCTCACAGCCGCCGGCCACATCAAGCGGCTTCACAATGAAAACCGCCTTGCCTTCTTCCTCTGCCGTAAAATCCACGGCAGCCGTTGCCACAATAATGGCAGAATCGCGAATAATAGCCATATTTATTCTTGTTTTGATTGGTTGATTTTGGGTATCAGCGCCCGCACAGTTCGCGGCGGGCTTCGTTGTAGCAAGTCGTCCAATTCTTATCGGGGCAACTGCGCTGAATCTCGCGGGCACGGTTGGCCACCATCATCTCGCCGGGCTGCTGCCCGCCAAGCACGGCGCGCGGGCGCACCGCAGACGGGGCAACGGGGCCACGGTTGTGGTTGGCTCCGGTCTTGCGCAGGCGGCGGTTGAGCAGGCGCAGGCCACGCTCACGGTTCTTCACCACCTCATCGGCATAAAGCTGCTGTTCTTCCTTGTCCAGCTCGCCTTCCGTATCAGTATTCTTGACAATCTCTTCCGCAGCAGCCTGCTCGCTGTTCTGAACAGAAAGCTGCAAATCGTCAATGGCCTTGAGCAGATCTTCGCCCGTGGCCTCTTCACCCAAGCCAAGCTTGGCAAGGGCCGTCATCATATCGCTTTCAGTGATATTCATTTTTGTTGTTTGGTTGTTGTTTGGGTTGGCTGCCAGCCTGTTAGTAATAGGCCGCTGGCCGGGGTTGTTCGGTCGGTTGGTCAATGCCAAGCCGTCAAGCCTCTGCGGGCGGTAGCTGTCTTCCGCCACCTGCTCACAATGCTCTAAAAGGTATTCTGTGGAAAAATGCTTGTACACCTTACCCGCTATCAGCGGGCGGCCGCTCGCCGTCAGTTCCAGCCATGCGGCAAGGTCATAGCTCCCCGCGTCATCCTCTCGCGGGCAGGCGGCCAGCTCGCGCACCCATGCCAGCGCCTCCGTGCTCTGGCTCATGTCGTGGCTCAGGTGGTCTTTGTCCACCAGCAGCCCTTCTGCCGGTACGCCCGCCTCTACAATCGCCTCAATGGCCGCATTGTCGATAATCATCACCGCCGGCACCTGTTCGCCCTCCGGCGTGGTGATATGGCAAGAGTGTTCCCCTGCGGCCTCAATAATCTGCCAGCCGTCAGAGGGCTTCCGCTGGTTTGCCAGCGCACTGCGTTGAATTATTTTCATTTTTACTGTTGACTTTATGTTGCTGCTGTGTTACGTTGTGCCCGTTCCCGCTGTTCCTTTGTGTGGGCTATCACGTCAGGAGCAGGCCCGGGCGATCGCCGGAAATAGCCGCCGGCGGGATTTTTTTATCTGCGTTTCTTCTGGTACGTAATTCTATTTGGCTTGATTTTCCTTCCGTAGTTGCCGGATTCTTCTATCTCATAGGCCGTATACATCTGCCCCGGCATGCTGGTTGCCTTTTCTACCACACAAAAGTAGCGTTCTTTGCCACGGTTGCCCTTTTTGCCGCTTCCGTCATTCATCGCGCGCAAATAAACCCTTTCAAGCTCCTTCCCGTTTTTTTGCTCCATCACATAGTCAGGATCATGAGCAGTGGCAAGAAAGTTGCCCACATTATCCATGCGCATATTATATTGCTGATCATTTTGCAAACGCAGGTGCTTTACCGTTTCCTCTGTGAATGCCAGCGGTTGCCCCGTGGCTTCACTTGTCACGCTTAACTTGCCTTCTGCTGCCGCCTGCGCAATTTCCGCTTGATATTCCTTGCGGGCCTTGGCTGACTCGTGACGCGCCGGTCGCACATAACCACGCTTGCAGCTTTCTGCCAGTTCGCCCACCGCAGTAAGCGGGCAGGCTCGTTTTGTAGCCGTGCATTTGTGCGGCCCCTTATTCGTGAAAATATGCCGTATATACCCCATCACGCGCCCAAAGAATCCACCGCGCAGGGCATTTTGCCCGTTTTTCGCGCTCCGCATAGGCTCCGCAGGGGTGTTTTGCCTGTTTTTCGTAAAAGTACCCACCGCAGGGCTTGCAGGCGTTTGTGGGGCGTTTTGCGCGTTTTGTTCCCTGTACGGCTCTGCCGCCGCTATTAATTTTGCTTCTATGGCAGCGCGCATGCGTTCAAGGTGTCCGGCATCAACCTGCCCGGCAGCCTCAAACTGTGCCCATTCGTCATCCGTCAGTGGCGGCTCTGATTCTGTCGGAGACTCGCCGGCGTCTTCGCCATCGGAGACAGAATCACCACGGCGTAGAAAGCGAGCCCCGCGAGACTCGTAGCCGGGGCCATCAGCCCACGTCTCTTCACGGTTCATGCTCATGCCGCCGCCTTGCCAAGCGGGCGGGGTGCCCATATTCATGCCCTGTGAAGCAGCGGTGGCCACCTCTGTGCAATCATAGCCGGTGCGCTCTTTCACCTGTTCCGTGCTTGGCTTAAAGCCCGCATTCACCAGCGTGGCAATGGCGGCAGTTTCCACGGCAATATCGTATTGCTGCGGATAGTCGAGCTTGTAGCGCACCAGCACCGGCGCACCCGGGAAAGCGTCTTGTATCGCCGGCTTGAAAAGCTGTTCATGCAGCACGGCGGCTATACTCTTGGCATCTGCCTTGTAAAGAGAAATCAGGCCATCCTCATGCGCACCGCCGGCCAGCGTGCCGCTGCCGCTCTCGCTCAGTAGCGTGAGCTCGCCGCCAAGCGCCTTGCGCACAATCTTTTTGTTGGCCCAAGTGGCTGCATCAATGAAACTTTGCCCGCCGGCGGCCTTGCTTTCCACCGTGGTAATTTTGCCACCGGCAGGGAAGCCGCCGCGCCCATCGCCTATCATCTCGCGCACCACCGCGTCATATTCGCGGGCGCGCTCATCGCTGGTGCCGGGCGGGTACTCAAAGAAAATGGAAGGATTGCCGAAAACCTCCAAGAAACTGGCATTGCCTTGCTCTGCGTTGTACTTAGCCACACAGGCAAACATGGCCACCAAATCAATGGGCCGCTTCACCTCTCGCACAATCCAGCTTGCCGGGTTCAGCTCGTAAAGCTCGCCGGTGCTGCTCGCTGCTGTCGGGTTCAAAAGATAGCCCGTACCCGCAGGGCGGGCAAAGTACCACTGCGGGAACACCACCAGTTGCAGGCTGCCGTCCTCTCGCGTGTGCTTGTACAAGTGGGCAAAGCCACGGAAAGCAGCACTGCCAAGGTGCGCGATTGCCTCTTCCATGTTCACAATACGGCTGAGGTAATGCACGAGGAAAGCCTGTTGCCGGTCGGCCATGGCGCGCAATTCTTCATTCTCACCAATCATGGCAGAATCCGGCAATATGCTTGCCTCACACTCTGCCAACCCGGCCGCGCGCTTGTCGGCCACCGTACTGAGAATGTCGTCATACTCTTCCAGCTCATCCCATGCAATCATCACATCTGCCAGCCACCCACGGCGCAGGGCGTTGTAAAGGTCAGCGCACCGCTCTGCCGTGAGCTGTTGAAGCTGGTTTTTCTGCGCACGCTCTGCGGCACGGCCGGGGCGCAGGGCTCCCGCGCTTGCACGGCGGAACTCCTGAGCCACTCGCCCGCCAATGTGGCGCGCTTTTGTAAGGGATAGGCTTGTCTCTGTGGTATCGGTCAGCATGTTTATTCTCTCTCTCAGCGGATTTGCCCGCGCACGGCATGGCGCGCGGCTACGTTCTGCATAATGGTGCGGTTCAACTTCTGCCGCGCACCTGTGCGGCGGCGTGGGTTGCCGGTTGCCCGGCTGCGGTAGCTTTGCGGGGCGCACACCACCGCACCCTCACAGGCACGGTGTGCCAAGGCCAAGGCCGTGCAGCGGTCGCTGTGCCCCTCTTTGGTGCGCGGTGCTTCATACGAAAAATGCTCACCACTTACAAGCTGCTGCATGGCGTGCAGGTCATCGCGCAGGGCGGGATCTGCCGGAATACGTATCACCACCGGTGGCTCAAAGGCGCGGCGCAAGCGCGGGAATATCTCACACTTGAACTGTTGCGAAAAGCGGCACAGTTCCACCTTGCCCAAATGGTGCCCGGTGGGCTTGTACTCACCATGCGTGCGCACCAGATAATCGCCAAGCCCAATGCCCGGGCCTGTGTAGTCATGGCACGCGCGCACACACACGCCCACGCGGGTGGTTAATATAGCTTCCTGCTCATCGGTGGGCATGTTGCGCAGTACCAGCACTTCCCGCACCACCTCAAGCCCGGCCACCTTTTCCAACGCCACGCATACGGTTGGGTCATTCGTTCGCCCAAAGTCAATGCCAAGCCGTATATCAGCCCGGCGCGCACGTGCCTGCTGCCACCACTCTGCCGGGCGGGTCAGCGTGGCCTCCGTACTGGTGGCAGCGGCTATCAAATCAAGCGGCAGCAGCTCGTTCGTAGCGTCCAAGAATTCGCAATCCAATTCCTGAGCAATGGCCAGAGGGTCTGCCAGCAGGGCGCACATTTCGTCATAATCAACCGGCAGGCCATCTGCAATCGCCTTTTTCAGCGGCACCAAATGCGTGGCCCATTTGCCACTTGCCTGCCCGGTCATTATCTCATAAAAACGCTTGCCGCGTGCCCCCTTACCATTCGGGGTACTGGTTATGATGAAGCTCTTTTCACCACCGCGCAGCGGGTTGAGGATTGAGGGGACAATCGCCTTCCATGTGCTCGCCGGATCCTCAAAGAAAGCAAACTCATCAAGCCAAATATCACCAGAGAAACCGCGCACCGTGTCAGGGCGCCCCGGCACCGCTATGCAGCGGCTTTCATTCGGCAGCTTGATTGCCTTCGCTTTGAAGCTCTTTTCTATCTCATCACCGCTGAAAAATTCTTCCTCATCTGCGTAAGCCTCACCAAATGCCCGCAACCAGTCTTTTACTTTTTCAAGGCTTTCATGGCTCTGACGCTCTGACGGCGCAGCTATCACCACAGTAAGCTTCGGCACACTCATGAGCCGCCGGGCTTCACGCGCGGCAACGGTAAAGCTCTTGCCGCTCTGACGGCTGAAACAGCACGCAAGAAAGCGGCTCTTGTCTTCTACCACTGCGCGCTGGTAGGGTAAAAGGATATTGAGCGGGTTTGCGGCAATGGCCGCATCACCACGCGCCGCCTTGGCGGGGGCTTTCGCCTTCGCTTTCCCTGTGGCAGTGCGTGGTGTCTTGTTTCCCATGATTCTTGCTCTCTCTTTGCAGGTAAAATCTTGCTTAATTCAGGCCGAAAATGGCCTTGATACGCTCTGCCTTCTGCTCCGGGGTGAGCGTGCTATCCTTGGCAGCGGCTTCGGCTTCATCGGCCTTGCGTGCCCGATCTTCGGCCAAGCGCAGCTTGCGCTCTTCGCGGTCACTCTGCTGCCCTTGCAGCATGAGGGTATAAAAGGTGGCAAGCAGTTTCGGATCCATTTCCTGCTCCGTGGCGAGCTGAAAGGCACGCTGTGCCACCGCTTCATGCGTGGCGCTGGCCACCTCTGCGCTGCGCAGTTTGTTCAGCGTGGCGGCAGCCGCTATCATGCGCTCATAACGCAACGGCAAAACCCGGTTGCGGTAATACTCGCTCAAGCTCTGTGCGCTTACCGTTACACCGTGGCCGGCCAACCAATCAAGCGCATCCCGCTGCGTTGCCTGCCCGCTAAGCATCAGGTCGGCCAGCTCCCCGCGCTGCTCTTCGGTGAGCAGGGCAAATTTGCTGTCAGCTCTCAGCTTCTTCTGGTGGGTCGGGGTCATGGCGGCGGTTAATTCAGCGCATCTGCAAGGCATGCGCGCCCGTAGGCGGTGATGGTGTACAGCTTGCCCCTGTACGGCGTAGTCTCGCACAGTATGGCTTTATCTGCTTCCAACCGCGCAAGCGCGGCGGTAAAATCTGCCCGCGTAGGGTCGGGGCACATGGCCAGTGCCACGCTGTTGAATAGCGGCGTTTCGGCCTGCATATAGCCTGCCGGCGTCTGGGCAAGTTGGCGCAGGATCTCAAGCCGCAGGCGGGCGTTCTCTTCGTAGCTGCTCATAACTTCGTAATTCGTAAATCGTAATTCGTAAATCCCGATTGGGGGTTATTCTTTCTTGGTATCATTGGGCGTGGGTTTGCCGGCCATCACTTCAAGCTTGCCGTCCACGCGGTACAGCACGGCTGTAATGGTGTTGAGCTGTTGCTGCGTCCGGTTGTCGCTCTCTTCAATCTTTTTATGCAGCCGGGTTATATCCTCACGGTGTTCTTTACGTGTCACATAGCCGCCATCACCGCTTTGCTTCAACTTCTGCCAGCCAAACCAGCCCGCGCAGGTTGTTATCACGGCGGCAAACACCCACCACCATTGCTGCGCCTCTGTTGGCTCCAATGCCGCTGCTATTACCGTTGCCATCATGGTGCCAAGCGTGCTCAGTTGTTTTCAATTCCTTTCGCCGCCATGTCTATGGCTTCCACCATGGCTGCGGCAAATTCTCCATTGGCCACCGTGCGCAACAGTCGCACAGCGTCCACCTCATTACTGCCCGCAAAACACGGCTCTACCATTACCGATATGCACACTTGCGGGCTATCCCAACAGGTTTCAAACATGCCCGCGCCACGTGCCGCGCTTGCATCATACCCGTGGGCACGCGCCTGTACGGCATTGCTGAATCGCGGCTTTGCTCCCCTGTTGCGCAGGCCAAGCACTGTCGCACAGCTTCCCGCCAACACCTTGGCCACATACTCACCCTTGCTGCTGGCATACCAGTACAAGCATTCTGCGCCGCTGGCACTTGCTCCGGCGCTGTTGAAATGAAACTCCACGGCCAGTTGCGCCCCCGTGGCCAGTGCTGCACGCCCGCTGTATGAGGGCGTGGTGCCGCCCGCTTGCTCGCGGCTGGTTATCGTCACATCATAGCCACGCGCCCGCAGACCGCGTGCTATCTCCGGCAGGTAGCGGCTCGCAAGCTGATATTCACTCAGCCCCGGCTCCGGCTCCCCGCATACCACCGCACCACCGTCTTTCGTACTGTGGCCGGGCATCAGGCATATATGGTTAATCTTCATTCCGTGTTTGCTCTCGTGTTTTGCGCTGTCTGTTTGTTTGCCGCCCGGTGGGTGTTGTATGGTTAAGAATCTGCCACCGGGCGGCCATTTCACAAACAAAATGAAAAAGCAATACTGCTCTGTGCCACGCAATATATCACCACCGCTGCCCCATGTTACTTCGTTATGCGCATTATGCGCGCTATGCGCGTTATTCACGTTATGCGCGCTATTTTACCCCGTGCCCGCAATCTGCACATTTATGCGCCACCACGCGCATAAATCCCCATATTTTCAACTTTTTTGAAAAAAAGTCACACTTTCCATGTAACATCCGCTCCCACCTGTGCTACAATAGCCCCATGGTTAAGAGTCTCAGCATGCCAAAGGGCATCACCGTGGCGCAAGCTGCCGCCGCCCTCCGTTATTCAGAATCCCAAGTCCGGCGGATGATTGCTGCCGGCGATTTGGTGGCATGGAAACCGCGCGGCCAGCGCGGCCGCATGTGGCTGGTGGATGAAATAGCCCTTGCCGCTGTCCAAAAATCCCGCATCACCCACGCCCGCCAAGACTATGAAGACACTCAGGCCAAGCTCACTCAGCTTGAACTCTTCTGAGCGGTAGGCAATAAAAAAGCCCCGGCGGGCTCCGGGGCGGGGAAATCAGGGTAAACATGCATTGAACACATCCACCAATCTTCTTGACGTGGTTAGATTGGGCTGTGAAGGTTGCGCCAACAGCATTTCTGACAATAATTTCTCTGTATCTTGGACGCTTCTTGAGTAATTCTCAGGAATTGCGGCCGGGGGAATATCAAGATAATTACTTGTCAGGCCTATTTTTTCCATCAGCCAATCAGCTCCAATATACTTCCACGCTTTCGTTGTCATTCCTTCAATGAGCGCATCCATGCTTTTTCGGTAATACAACGTCATTTTTTTCATTATTGTATCAACGAAACAGCGGCTCTGATCTGGTAATTCTACCCTCAATAAACTTCTTGCAATATCTTCTAAAAATAAAAGCCTTAAACTAACCCCCAACCCTTGCGAGTTTGGAATATCGGGGAAATAACCTTTTTGAAAGAGAGTCGCCCAAATTTCTCTCATCGTTTTTGAAATCTTCTCAGACGTCAAAACATTATCAATTTTTGTTAAACTCTGCGAGTACCATTCAAGGTCATTTTCACGGCTGCATTCCATCAATTCATCATCATAACGGCACCGAGCAACCCTTGCCAATGCCAAGACAAACACCCAGCGCTCTGTTCTGGTAACATCGTACGATTTTCTCCATTGGGTCATATTTTACCTGTTCTATTATCAGTTCTGCCA
Source organism: Akkermansia sp. (assembly GCA_017415555.1). Lineage (GTDB taxonomy): Bacteria > Verrucomicrobiota > Verrucomicrobiia > Verrucomicrobiales > Akkermansiaceae > Akkermansia. Next base: position 48,679 of record JAFQGF010000056.1, on the reverse strand, counting down.
TTTGTAACCCGGTTCCCAAATGTGCCGCGTTACACTTACGGCGTAAAAGTTTCCTTTGTAATAAATGAAAGCACAAATCGCATGCTAGAATGCAAGCGAGCAAGATATTCTTCTGCTGTCATTCCCTCATAAGGCCCACTGCTACCTTTAAGTACGGCAAGCTCGCTTTCTGCACGCAGCGCACGTGCTTTCCACGCTTCCAATGTATCCGTGGGCTGCCCTTCCTTGGTTAAATTATCCGACTTGCGGATAATTTCAGCACTCACGCCCAGCACGCCCAAAAGCCGGGTAAGCTCTTCTTCTCTTGGCTCTCTTTTTCCTTGTAGCCAACGATTAAGGGTAACGGGTGTAATACCAGCATCAGCGGCAAGCTCCTTTTGAGACCTGCCGCTGTTCTTCACTAGCTCCCGTAAATTATCCAATAAAATAGCAGAATTATCCATTTTATTCTTGACTTGCTGGTTAATTTGGTTTATTTTCACCTGTGGAGCGGTTAAGAATACCGCGTTACACGATACTATCAAATTTCTTATGGATAATCAATCGCAAAAAATGAACAGTAACGAACTTTACGCGCGCGGCTACACTATACGCCAAGCAGCAAAGGTGTTGAAAGTATCTCCGACCCACGTTTCATGTGTGTTGCGCGGTGAACGGCAAAGCAAGTCTTTAATGGCTCGTTTAGTCGCATTACCTCAACGCAGGCTCACTTTACGCGAGATTTTGCACTCTTAACCCACCCAACCTGCAAACATAATGAACCAGCAAGAATTCACCGCCCGTGTTGGCGAGCAGTACGCCAACGAATTCACCCACGCAGAGGCCCTGTACATGGCGCTACCGAATACGGATAAAGACGTATTTTGCGCGCTGTGGAAACTGGAAAAGGAAACCGGGCTTATCATCTTTTCCAAGCTCAGCCGGTGGGTGAGTGCCTACAAGTACGAAATGCAGGAATGCGAAACATTCGCCGCCTTTGCCCGCCCCTTCCATGAAAGCAAGATTGCGCATGAGCTGGAAGCGGAAATCAACCGCATGGCAGCGGCCATCCGCACCGCTGCCGGAGCCATGAACCATTGCCCCTCTGCATAATTGCCATGGAACTTTGCTATATAGATTTTTGCATTCTTTCGCACATGCGCAAACTATTCTGCGCATGGCAGGATGTTGAACCGCGTTGCGCCACAGCCTACGAGCAGGCAGCGGCAGAGCTTCGCTGCCTGCTTATGGAGCACTACACTATAACAGAGGAATTGGTGACTGCCGCTGAGCTGCGTTTCCTGTTCAAACGCTGGCAGCGAGGCACACCGAGCATTCCACCTCAGAATTGGTACTTGTTGCTTACTGAAAAAATGCGCAAAAGATTGATCACCACATCCCCTATCCTCCCACCAAAACCCACTCCAACAAACGAAATGAAACAGAAACCGAAAATGATTGCGTGGTGCTATGCCAGCGGCGAGCTGGTATTCAGCGCCACAGAGCCGGAGGGCACGCTGCCCGTGCTGCGCCACCTTGCAGGCAGCAAGCACTACCGCCGCACCCTTGGTGTATTCTGCCGCTTGGCATACGACAACAAAACCCTGCTGGTGCCCGGTTTACCGGAAGACCCGGCAAGCACGGAAGCGCTCACCCGCTTTGAAGTGCATTGCAGCTATTACATACGCAAGGCAGAGAGTGCAGAGCCCACGCCGGGCTTTACCCTGCCGGAACCTACCCACGCCGCCCGCTGAATCCGTAGCCCTGCCGCCCGCCCATGTTCGATGACCTCTTGGAGCTGCTGCGCTTCCTCTTCTACTTCCTGCTGTTCCTCTTTGCCCTCATGTGCCTGCCCTTCGTGGTGGCTCATGTGGCGGAGCATTGGGACGCACCGGAATACCCACACAGCGGATTCTCACCGGAATGCCCGGAATGGGAAGCACCGGAAAACACCTTGCCGCCAACTCATGAATTTGCCACCTGCCACACACGTGGCGCATTCTGATTTTCTCCCACATGAGCAAAAGCCGCCAACAGCGCGAGCGCGAACGCGAGCAGGCCATCGCCGTGGCCCTGCTGAGCGTGCCGGAGTTCCGCCGCCGTGCCGGCTTGCCGCCCATGCCCTGCGGCGGGGATCCGGAAGAGGTAGTGGCAACCATCATGGGCGTGAGCCGCATTCAGCTTTTCCGCATCACTCAAACCGCGCTGCGTAAAATGCGCCGCGCTCTTATCAACCAAATCAATCACAATGAACAATAATACACAAACAATATCGGCCCCGGCCCGCCTTGTCATGGTGCAGGAATACGGGGAAAGCACCACTGCCAACCTGATTGCCATGGGCAAAACCTGCGTGGCTGACGTTACAGAGTCAGACCTGCGCGCCGCCCGTGGGCAAACTGTGTTTCCCTTTGAGGAAAACGCAGGCAGCGAAATCATAGACGTGACCGCAGAGTCGGACACCGCAGAAACCACAGAGCCGCCGGCTGTCGAAACGGTGGAAAGCATAACTCTTGGCCTGAGCACAGAGGAAGCCATCGCCATGGCCAACAATCTGGAAAAACGCTGCCGCAAGAATAATGAGGCGCTGGTAGACCTCATCAAACGCAATATATCGCAGTGCGTGGCATTGGGCTTTGTGCTGGATGAAGTCAAGCGCACTGGTGCCCATGGTACATGGGGCAAGCGCTTTGGTAAAACCGGCCCGGGTTGCTTTGCCTTCACCCGCAAGACCGCCGACAAGTACATCGCCGTTGCCACGCTGGTGGCCAACCGTGCCAAACAGTGCAACCTCACCGGCGTGCTTGCTGCTCAACTTCGCGATATGCTGGAAGGACGGCGAGCGGCCACGCTGCCGGTACTGGAACAGCTCGCGGGTGACGCTACCAGCCTGAACAAGTTTATTGCCGATCTCTCCATGCTGCCCGCTCCCGATAAGCCCGCCATTACCATGCAGGATGAAAACCCCGCCGCCGGGCTGATGAGTGTGGATGAATTGGCAGAAAACGCATGGGCCGCCACCAGTAAGTGGCTGGCCGGTTGGGAAGTCATCATTCAGCACGATTGGCGCAACATGAACCGCAACAGCCGTGAGGCGGTAATCTCCAAGCTGGAAGAGCTGCTGGCAGCAGCACGCCGCGAACTCAACGCATAACCCCATTAACCCAAACTCTGTGCCATGACAAGCTACTTGGCAGAATTGCCGATTGATATTGAGGAGCGCACCACTGCCGTGCTGTTGGAACACGTCTGTAAGCACGTGCAGGACTTCGCCGTACGTGGTGAAGCCTACGATTGGGGCGTGAAGTACCTTGCAGCGCACGGCGTGAACATATCCGTAAAGACTATGGAAAGAAAATTCCTTGCTTGGAAAAAAGACGGCAGCGAGGCTCTGCTGGACGGCCGCAAGGCGGGGCGCAAGGCCCCGCGCTCTGCGGTGAAAAATCCGCGCTTCCTGAGCTTTTGGCGCGCTATGGTGGCCAATTCCCAACGCAGCACAAAAGCCGCCTACAAAAGACTGCTTGAAATGTGGTACGCAGGCGAAACCATCCCCGGCTATGAGAAAAACTACAAACGCAACAGCTTGCCGCAGGGGTGGAGCTTTCCCAACCTTGCCAAACTGCTGCCGCCTAAAAAAGAGCTTGCCATCTACCGCAAGGGCTTGCGCCAAGCCAAGCCGCTTATGGCGCAGACCTTCACCACGCGGGTGGGTAGCTGGCCGCTTGCCTTCGTTTTCTTCGATGACGTATGGGTTGACCGCCTGTCCTACTACGGGAACGAAATTGACCGCTGCTTCCAAATCGGCACGCTGGATTTTTACACCGGCCGCCGTTTGAGTTACGGAACCAAGTTCCGCCACACCAGAAAAGACGGCACCCACGTCTACCTCAATGGTGATGAAATGTTGCTTGTGGTTTGTGATCTGCTCATGACTTATGGTTACAATGCAGAGCGCGGCACCACCTTTGTGGTGGAAAACGGCACGGCCGCAATCAGCCCGGAGCTGGAAGAGCTGCTCGCTGCCATGAGCGGCGGCATGATACGCGTTGACCGCTCCGGCATGATAGGTGCCAAGCAGGCGGTGCTGGGTGGCTACGGTGGCCGCGCCGTGGGCAACCCCAACCATAAAGCACACATCGAAAGCTGGCATAATCTCTTTCACAACACGATTTGCTATGGCCCCGGCTCTGTGGGTAAAGACCGCCAACCGCCGGAGACCTTGCACGGCATCATTGAAGCGGAAAAAAAGCTGCTGAAACATGCGCTTGATTTGCCCATTGATAAAGCCGCCCGCTTGAACCACCACTTGCCATCTTTCCTTGAACTGAATCAGGAAATTAACAAGGTGGTAGCCATGATAAATGCGCGCTGTGATCACGCGCTGGAAGGGTGGGAAGAATGCGGCTTTTGCCTGCCGGAATTCAGCCTTAATCCGGCGGAAGGAAATTGGGGCCCCATTGCCCGCATTGCCAATAATCCCGGCATGGTTGAATTTGTGGCACAGTTGCCGCCCGCCTGCCGCCGCCTGCGCCGCATGAGCCCCGATGAAGCGTGGGACACCGCCATGCAGCAACCGGGCAATAAATTGCGCCGCTTTACCGCTGAGCAATGCGCCATGTTGCTGACTACCTCAAAACGCCTGCGCAGACCGCTGAGGCGTGACGGTGCAAAGTTCGTGTGGCGAGATAAGGACGGCGAACTTTGCGGGCAGGATTTGTGGTACGAAACCCGCATCATTGACGGGCGAGGCTATGAAAGAGAAATCCGCTACAAGGAAGACGGGCTCACGGGCATTGTAAACCCCTTTGCACCGGACAAGCTGTTTGTGTTTGACGCCGGCAACCGCCTGCTTGGTATTGCCCGGCAGATACAGGCCGCACCCCGCCACGATGAAGAGGCCATTCGCCGCCAATGGGCACGCAATAAAAAACGCAATGCCGATATGCTGGAAGAGCTGCGCACCGATATGGCCCCCATGGAACGCGAGCTCGCCGGGCTCAATGAGTACAACCTCCGAATCATGGAAGGTGAACCGGCTGACCCGCTCGCCATTGCACGCCGTGAAGTGGTGGAAATAAGCGAGCGCACCACCCGCCGCTATGAACGCCGCGCCATCGCTGAAACCCCGCGCCGCAATCTTGACAGCTACGGCGCAAACCCCTTCGATATTTAACCATTTTACCCCCCATAAACAAACAAAATGAAAAACGAAATAATTACCAAGGATCAGCAGGAAGAAATCCTGCTCCGTGAAGTAAATCTGGCATGGCTGCGCGAACAGCTCAAAACCGCAAGCGCCGCCAAAGTGGCAGAGCAAACCGGGCTCACCGCCACCACCGTGCTGAAACTCAAAAACGGCAACTTTGAGGGCAACCTCACTGCGGCCATTGCCAAGGTGGAAGAGGCCCGGCAGCGATACCTCGAGGCTGTGCTGAGCGGTAAGCGAATCGGTTTCATTGAAACGGAAATCGCCCGGCGCATTATGACGGCTTGCAAAATGGCTCAACGGGACGCCTCCCTCACATGGGTGGTGGGTCGCACGCAGATTGGCAAAACGGAAGCGCTGGAACAGTACAAGAGCCGCCCGGAGTTGCCCGGCCGCGTTATCATGGTACGCATGCCCACTGCGCCCACGGTTTCCAAACTGAGCCGCCGCCTGCTCGCGGCTGCCGGGCTGCCCGGTACATGGGACGCCAGCGCCGCCATTGACGCGCTGGCCGATTGGGCACGCCCCGGCGATCTCTTCATTATAGATGAAGCCCACCAGACTTTTACCACCGCCGGGCGGCTGGATTGCTGCCGCGTATGGGAACACTTGCGCGAGCTTTACGACTGCATCAAAAACCGGGCAGGCATGGTGATTGCCACCACTGAGATTTTCACAACCCGCATGGCTGCCGGTTACAAGGCAGGGCAACAGCTTAGCCCCATGGAAAGCAAGGCCGCTGAGCTTGCCGGCATTCTCTCGCAGTTTGAGCGGCGCGGCGAGATTCTCAACTTGCCTGATTGCATGGATACGGCAGACGTGCTGCGCGTGTTGGCTGCATACGGCTTGCCAAGCCCGGCCGCCAAAGATTTGGACTACGTGGTGGTGACTGCGCAAGAGCAAGGCATCGGCCGATTTACTCGCCGCCTGCGCTTTGCTGCATGGGCTGCCGCACGTGACGGTAAGAGCTTCACCATTGCAAGCTTTATCGGTGCAAATAAACGCCTTGACGGCTTGGTTTAACCTCAACCGAAAAAGTATCATGCAACAGGTGGAACTTTTAACTTTTGAAATGCTGGAAGCCATGACGGCGGACAGCGTAAGCCCCGAGGATATGGGCAGACTTGACCGCGCGCTTTTGCGCCTTACCGGTGACAAATCAGAGGCCGGGCTCATGCGTGTTGAAAAAGACGGCACCAAGCTTGCTGTGGTGTGGTACACATGCACAGAGGGAACAGCATTGACTTGCTGCCGCAAGCTGCGCGATACGCTGCAAAGTTGCGGCTTTGACGCGGTAGATCCTTTTTGGGGCGTTATTCCCGGCAAGCTTGGTGCGCTTGCCGTGCTTGCAGATCTTACCTAATCCCCAACCCAACCAAAACCATTATGGCACGAATCAAAACACAGAAAACAGGCATTGAAACTGAGGCTGAATTCTTCGCCAAGGTTGACACCGCAGCCACGCTGAGCGTGGAAATCCGCAGGCTGGAAGCAGACCGCGACAAGGAATTGCAGGAAGTACGCGAACGCGCAGAGGTGGCCATTAAGGCAAAGAAAGAATTACTTGCCGGCATATCTGACGCTTGCGCCGCCTATGCTACAGAAAACCGCGCTGCGCTCTTTGAGGCAGGCAAAAAATCCGCAGCCACCACGCTGGCCCGCTTTGGCTTCAATTTCCCCGCGCCCTCTCTGGTACTGGCCAGCAAGCGCAGAAATTGGGCGGGCGTGGCTGAGTACATCCGCGAGAAATACCCACGGCTCGCACGTTTCTGGCTCATCTGGAAAGAGCCGGAAGTGAACAAAAGCGCCATCAAGGCTGCCCACCTGCGCACGGCTAACCTCACCAAGCTTGGCTTGAAGTTGCAGCAAAAGGAAACTTTCTTCATTGAACCGAAAGACAATGGCACGCAATCTGAGCAGTAAGCAAATCACTTCCCTTGCCGTCATCGCCCAAAAGGCATGGCGGCAAGCCGGTTTTGCGCTAGACTTTGCCAGCGTGGATGACTTCCGCCACGCCACCTGTTTTGACGCTACCGGCAAGGAAAGTTTCCGCAAATTGGAACAGGCCGATTTTGTGCCCGCGTGGAATGCGTTTGCCACGTTGGCAGGTGTGCCGCCGCGCCCTGATCGCACGCCGGACGCACAGGCCAAAGCCGTGCGCATTCTCGAGATACATCTGCACCGCCATGAGCTGACCGTGGGCTACGTGGCAGCGCTGGTGCGTGACAAGTTCAACATTACCCGTGGCACCAGCGCCACGGTGGCAGAGCTTTGCGCCACGCTGTCAGCTTCACAGGTATGGCAGCTTGTTTATACCGTAAACAATCGCGGGCGCTCAAAAACCCGAAAGGTGGCCGCAACCTGTGGAGCGGGTGATGTACCGGAACCGCACACCGCTATCACATTGCCACCCGGCGGGCTTGCTGAGCATTTCGGGGCTGTGCTGGTGGAGCCGCAGCCGGTGATGCCTAAACGAAAACTGAAAACCGCTGCCACGTCATGACGCCCGTGTTCATTGCCACCGGTTATCATGAAGACCCGCGCCGCCGTGCGTTTCACATCATGCGAGCCGCTCTGCCTAAACTGCGGGGCGGCTTCGCTCTTTCTGACTTTCTCGCCCGGCTGGTATGGGTGGCCGCCGGGCCGGAGCCGGAAGAATGCAACGGCGCTGAGTTTTTCGCCCGTCACTTTCTGCGTGCTTACCTCTGCCTCTCCGTAGCGCGTGATGGTGACGGCTCGCTTTTCATGCGTCCACGCCACAGGACGCCCGACAGCGAGCTTTCTTGGCAGCCCGGGGAAGTAGCAGCCCAACGCCGTGAAGCAGCCACCAGAGCCCGCGCAGAGCTCCCGCAGCTATATGACCGCCAAACCATCATTGACGCGGTGGCATACATTGCCGGGGCGGCCTGTGGCCCTGAGCCGGCACATTGCAGCGGCCCCGTACACTATGCCCGCCATTTTCTTGACCGTTTCCTTCATGTGCGCATTTCGCGTGACGAATGGGGCACGCTTCGCGCGTTTGTGGCGGCTTCATGATTTGCGGATCCGCGAACACACAACACCCGGCGGGCGTTAAACCTGCCGGGCTTTTTTTGTTCCTGTCTTCCCTCAACTATTTGAGAAAACGCCACACGTTACACCGCAACCGCCGCAACATCCGGTAAGGGTGATTTGAACTATGCAAAGAGCGCGTTTTCAACGGTTATCACCCATAAATCACCCCTCCTCACCTCTGTTGAGCTGGTGCGCCTTCTGCGGCCATCCCGTCGTCAACTCTGCCGCCACCAGTGACACCGGCACCAGAAAAAACACGGCCGCAAATAGGTAATAGAAGGCCGAGCTGAGACCATAGGTACTTTCTGCAGGCAAGCCTCGCAGACTCACAATGGCGGCCACATTTATCATGGCCAGTGTAAATACGCCAAGCGTCGCCGCGGGGGCGATACGTCGGGGCGTTCCGTCTGTATTTGCTGTATTATTCATAGAATGTACCGTATGCGGGTTCAATGTGAGCATCGTGCCGGGGAGGGGTTAGCTCTACGGCAGGCGAGTAGCCCGTGCTTTCATAATATAGCGAGCACATCTGATTGAGAAGATGTGGCTCGTCGGCGGCTCCTTCCCGGCAGGGGGCTTTTCCCTCGCCGGCCACCTCAGGATTATATTGCATTTCCATACTTGGGCATAGACACTCCTGCTGACGTAAGTGTTTTATATCTGCTGGATTTGCATTTTCGCGGATAAAAAACGCAATTTTTTCAAATTCTGCTTGACAAAATTAATTACTCGTGTAAAATCCGCCCCCACAAAGTTATGGCTAAGAAAAGCTGGATCGAAAGAAACAAGAAGAAGGCAGCTGTCGCGGCTCGCTATGCAGACCTCCGCGCCAAGCTGAAGGCTGAGGGCGATTACATCGGTCTGACGATGCTCCCCCGTAATGCTTCCCCCGTTCGCCTGGTGAACCGCTGCGAGCTCACCGGGCGTCGCCACGCATTCCTGCGTCGCTTCCACCTCTCCCGTATCGCTTTCCGCGAGCTTGCCAACGCCGGCATGATTCCCGGTGTTACCAAGTCCAGCTGGTAAGCCACGGTTTGAACTTGACAATCTTTTAAGCGCGGGCTATTCTACGGATAGCTCGCGCTTGCCTATGCCAATTTACGAGTACATCTCTGAAAACCCGGAAGACCCTGCGAAGTCCTGCCGGTTTTGCCGCAACGGTTTTGAACTGATGCGGCCCGTTGATCGTGCCCCACTCACTCACTGCCTGTACTGCAAAAATCCCGTCCGTAAAAAAATAGGCAAGGTCAACGTGCCAAAAATACTTGCCCCCATCTCCATATCCGACGCCAAGAAAGCCGGCTTTACCGTCATGCAGAAGCGTGACCAGGGCGTCTACGAAAAACTCTGACCGACACCCATCTCTCACCCACCTAAAATGATAGACCAGATACTGAATTACCTCTTTCTGAGCCCCGGAGAAGTCACTGAGCTGCAATGGAAGTACCCCAGCTTCTTCTCCATCTTCCTCTTCGTCATCGGCATCAGCTTCTTCCTCTTCCTCAATGCCTTCTTCGTTGCTAACGAGTTCGCCAGCGCCCGCGTACGCCCCAGCCAGCTGAGGGAAAACATGGATGACACCAAAGCCCAGGCTCACAAACGCGCCAAGGCCCTCAACATCGTTAACCACCTGGATTCCTACCTCTCCGCCAATCAGGTGGGCATCACCCTCGCCTCCCTGGCACTCGGTGCATTGGGCGAGCCTTTCATCAAAAGCCTCATCGAGCCCTTCCTGAGCTACTACCTGCACCTGCGCCCGGCAGTGGTGAGCGTCATTTCCTACACCCTGGCCTACGCCCTGTTCACCTTTGCCCACGTGGTGTTGGGTGAGCTGGTGCCCAAGAGCCTGGCCATCCGCAAGCCGCTGGAGGTATCCATGGGTACTTCTGTATGGATGACTCGCTTTGCCAAGTGGACCTCCCTCATCATTAAGCTCTTCAATAATACAGCCAATGCCATCGCCCACCACATCTTCGGGGTGGATCCGAACTATTCCCCCGAATCTCACCACAGCGCCGAGGAAATAGCCCACATCGTGGAGGAAAGCGGACGCAGCCACGAGGTGACAGCCACCGAAGCCGAGATTTCCACCAACGCGCTGGAGCTCAACGACCGGGCCGTGCGCGACATCCTTGTCCCGCGCAACGAGGTTGAGGTGCTGGATATCAACGACAGTTTCGAGGAGAACGTTGATATCGTAACCAACAGCCGCCACAGCCGCTTTACCCTGGTGGATGGCCATCTGGACGATGTTAAAGGCTGGGTGCATGTGAAGGACATCATGCGCATGCTGCGCAGTGGCAGCAAGGACATCATGAGTGTCAAACGCGCCATCAAAATGGTACCCGAAACCATGAAGCTGGACAACCTGCTCAATTTCTTCACCAAAGAGAAAACCCACTCTGCCCTTGTGGTGGACGAGCACGGAATTGTAACCGGCCTGGTATACCTCGATGATGTGATTGAGGAGATTGTGGGCAACGACATTCAGGATGAATTCGAAATGGAGGAGCCCAAAGACTTCCTGGCTATCGGCCCCGACCAATACATTGCCAGCGGCGCCATGGCTCTCTTCGATCTGGAGGAAGCCCTGCCCGCACTCGGCGAAATCGACAGCGACAGCGGCATCTCCACCATCGGCGGTCACATCACGGATTGCCTGGGGCACCTGCCCGAGCTCAACGAGCAAATCCGCATCCGCGACTACATCTTCACCGTCACCGGTACGGATGGCCGCCGCGTCACGCAGACCCGCATCGAGCTCTGCCCCACGGCTCCCCAGGCCTAAGGCTCACCACAGCACATTTTCCGCTCCCGCCTCCGGCTCTCGGAACGCGGGAGTTTTTTTGCAAAAAATGCCAACTAAATGAAAGATTGGAGTAGTAGAGGGCGTATCCATAGTACAACACACCACTTTAGCCATGAACAGCACCGCTATCAGCTCCATTGCATTTTCTGCACTTGCAGCCGTCTGCACAGCCGAAGTCTGGCCCACCCCACCCTGCCCCCCGTCGCGCAGCCTCTGAGCTATGAGGACGCGGGGCAGGAATACTGGCACAGCTACAACGCCCTCCACCAGCTTTGGGACCGCAGCAATAGCGGCAAACTCTACGCCGATATGCGTGATTTCCTCCTCCGAGCCGGTATTCAACCCGCCGATTAGGCCCGCACACGCACTTTTTTTGGGTATTTTATCATTTTCGGGTTGACGAAGCGACAAAGTTCCGCTATACTCTGCCGCACACACGGAGCGGTGGCTGAGAGGCTGAAAGCAACCGTTTGCTAAATGGTCGTACTGCGTTAAACAGTACCGGGGGTTCGAATCCCCCCCGCTCCGCGCAAAGCCCTGCAACATGCAGGGCTTTTTATTTCAAGAAAAACATGCCTCATTTCGCGTTTTCCCGTTCGGGGCGTATTAATCAGGGCGAATACACATCATTTCCACATCATGAAACACACTATCACCACTATCTGCCTGACTGCAGCCGCTGCAACCTCACTGTCCGCAGCCCCCATGCCGGCCAAGGCTGAGCTTCTGGCCACCAACACCGTGCGCGCTCACTACCTCGGCACACTGGATATCCCCTGCCGCCACCTCACGGCAGATTGCCCCGATAAATGCGACCACGCCACCAAGGTGGCACGCTTCCGCGTACTCCAGAACCAGAACTATCAAAAGCTTGGAGAATATGGCGACGATAAGATGGAGCCGGGTTCCATCGTGATGGTAGACATCAAAAAGCCCACTCCCGGGCAGGAAGACAAACTGCTCTTTTCCTTCATCGGCAAGCTGCAAGTAGGTGCTACCGTGCGCTTCACACAAGCCCACTACTACGGAGATTTCGGCCACGCTCTGCTGCCGTTCCGCCCCGTCACCCACATCGAAGTCGAGGAAAAAGCCCCCCGCGTACCAGCCACCCCACCTACTCGTGTCGGGGACTACAGCATCATGCCGCTAACCCGCTGAAGAAAAAAACTACAGCTCAGTTTGCAAAACATCAAGGCTTTGCGGCCTTGATGTTTTTTGTATACGCCGAAGGCACACGCAAGGCGTACCGGATTTATACAGAAAATTACACCGAATTCCTTGAGCACAAGTAGCAACGCAAGATTGCCCACATGGTGTTCGTTATCGAACACTTCCGCGCCGAGCATAAAACAGCGGCTGCAACGATATTATCGGAGCACTACCTCCATGTGATTTTTTTGACACTTTACGTGTAGCGCTTTATTCACACCAGAATACTTGCACAATCCGGCAAATGGGTGTTTAGTATAAGCAACACACACCATGCAACACACAGATACCATATTCCGAACGATCTGTATGACCGGTGCTGCTTTGTCATTGCTGCTCGTCGCAGGTATACTCGGGCAGCTCTGCATTCATTCGGCAGACACCTGGCAGCACTCTGGCCTGTCTTTCCTGTGGGATAGTAATTGGGAGCCTTCCATCGATGCGTATGGTGCATTACCTCACATTCTGGGTACGCTACTTACCACAACTCTATCCCTGCTGCTGGCCATACCGCTATCATTTGCAGTAGCATTGCTGATTACCGAAGCCCCGGCCTGTCTCAACCGCCCGCTGAGTCATTGTGTAGACCTGCTAGCAGCGATTCCATCTGTCATCTATGGCATGTGGGGGCTCTTTGTTCTGGTACCCATCATGCAGGATGATATTCAGCCATTCCTGTCGGAGACGCTGGGGCTGATTCACCTGCCGGGAGGTACATGGCTGCTTGGAGAAGAGGGCTGCGGCAGTGGATTCGGGTTCCTGACCGCCGGTGTGATTCTGGCGCTCATGGTACTCCCCTATATGTGCGCCGTCATGCGAGATGTGTTCCGTATGACACCGCCCATGCTGAAAGAATCTGCCTACGGTTTAGGCTGCACCCGTTTGGAAGTAACACGAGATGTGGTAGTACGCTATGGAATCCGCGGTATCATAGGCGGCATTTTCATCGGCATGGGAAGAGCAATGGGGGAAACAATGGCTGTTCTCTTTGTCATAGGAAACCTGATGGAAAATCCGACCGGGCTATTCTCATGCGGTACCACAATTGCTGCGACTCTGGCCAATAACTTTGCAGAGGCTACAGGGTTACAGCAAAGTGCCCTGTTCGCACTGGGGCTGGTCCTACTGCTCATGAGCTTTGGTATTCAACTTATAACTCGCTATTACCTGAGCCTTTCCACATCAACACAGGGGAAAAAATCTTAAATAATCGGACTCATGAAAACCAGATCTGTCATTTTTCGAAAGCTTGCAAACCTACTCCTCACTTTACTTGCGCTGGCCTCCATCAGTATAGCCTTAGGTGGCATGGGGTGGATTCTCTATACCGTCATCTGCAATGGCGGAACAGTTATCAACCTTGAATTTCTCACATCTCCATCCAAACCCTATGGAGAACCCGGAGCGGGTGTTGCCAATGCACTTATCGGCACCCTGATGATGACAATGGGCGCCACCATTCTGGCGGTTCCTCCGGCGCTGGCGGGTGGTATCTATTTGTCAGAGTTCGGTAAAGAAAGCCGTTTTGCGGCTATGCTGCGTTTCTGTGCAGATGTCATGATGGGCGTACCTTCCATTCTGGTCGGCTTGTTCGTCTATGCGCTCATTGTTATACCTACAGGAAATTTCTCAGGCATGGCCGGCACCATTGCACTGGCTATCATCATGTTCCCGGTTATCATGCGCACGACAGAAGATATGCTGCTGATGGTACCGAATACCTTGCGAGAGTCGGCCTTGGCATTGGGCATGAGCCGCATGCGTACCACCCTGCACATCGTGATGCGCAGCGCTCGGAACGGTCTGGCTACAGGTACCTTGCTTGCACTCGCCCGTGTCAGCGGAGAAACTGCCCCGCTCTTATTTACTGCATTATTTGCAGATACCTGGCCGGATTCATTTTTCAGCAAACCGACGGCAAGTGCACCGGTGCTCATTACCGAATATACAACGAATTCCCCCTTTGAAAGCATGCACAGCATGGGCTGGGGGGCAGCATTACTCATAACCGCTTTCATCCTTATCGTCAACATTGTAACCCGCTTCGTCTTCCATGAAAACAAACATTAAAATATCCGCCCGTAATCTCAACTTCTTCTACGGGAGCAGCCAGGCTCTGTTTGACAACAACCTGGATATCCACGCCAACAAAATCACGGCGGTCATCGGCCCCAGTGGCTGCGGCAAATCCACTCACCTGCGTGTATACAACCGCATATTCGAACTTTACCGCAATCAAAAAGCAACGGGTGAGGTTCTGCTGGACGGCAAGAATATTCTCGACCCGAATACAGACTTGCTCCGATTACGTCACCGCATAGGCATGATTTTCCAGAAGCCGACACCATTTCCCATGAGTATCGCCGACAATGTGGCATATCCGCTTCGCTTGCACTATAAGCTCAACCGCAGCGAAATAGCAGACCGGGTAGAACAGGCACTGCGTGGTGCCGCTCTCTGGGATGAAGTGAAAGACAAGCTCAAATCCGATGGCCTGGCTCTTTCCGGAGGGCAACAACAACGCCTGTGTATAGCCAGAGCTCTGGCTGCAGAGCCGGAGGTGCTTCTCATGGACGAACCAACCAGTGCCATAGACCCGGTAGCAACCTCGCGTATTGAAGAACTGGTACTGGACTTGAAACAACAATACACCATTGTCATCGTAACCCACAATATGCAACAGGCTTCCCGCATATCAGATCGCACGGCGTTCTTTTACAAGGGGCGTATTGTGGAAGTAGACGACACAACAAAAATATTCACCAACCCCGTAAATAAACAAACAGAAGACTATATAACCGGCCGTTTCGGTTAAAAAACTGATACCAATCACATACTATGCAAAACCATTTCATGAAAGAGCTCGGTAATCTGCGAGGCCTGCTCTGCCTACAGGGCGCCAATGTTCAAAAGGCCATCGAGCAGGCCATACAATCTTTCAGCACAGGAGATACAGTACTGGCTCAACAGGTTATTTCTCAGGATTCAGTCATTGACATGGAAGAAATCCGCATTGAGGAAGAATGCCTCAAAACCCTGGCGCTCTATCAACCGGTAGCCGGCGATTTGCGCACAGTCATCTCATACATTAAAATCAACACATCATTGGAACGAATGGCAGACTTCGCCTGCCACATGGCGGAACGCGCTATTAACATTGCCCGGCATTCTCCGCTTTCAGAACAGGAGCTGTTTGATTTTACACCCATGTCCTCCCTTGTTCAGGATATGCTTCTCAACACATTACATATTGTTGATACCGGAGATTTTAGAATGGCTCACAAGGTGATTGAACAAGACGAGGCCGTCGATGCCATGCGCAACAATCACCGCAGCCATGCAAAGGCCGCCATTATTTCCTATCCGCACGCAGCCGAGTACTACATAGACTGCATAGGCCTGGCTCGGGATTTGGAACGAATCGCAGATTTAGCAACGGGTATTTGCCAACAGATCATCTATTTGCGCACCGGCCTCATTACACGACATAAGGGCTGACACCGTTGGCATCATCCCCCCTCCTGTTACCGAACTCAAAAGCCCCGCCAACCGGCGGGGCTTTTAAATATCGCTCGACCTCGGCTCGCAATCACCCCCGCCAACTTGACATTTTCCGCATTGTTCCAACGTATAAAGCATTCAAAATCCCCTGTTGCTTCATGAGCAACAGGGGATTTCGCTATGGTGCTGACGAAGCGCTTTATAATTGCTGTTGAATGATATCAACAACCGGCTTCGGCAAAGCAACATAATTAAGCTTGGTGGCAGTGGGCGCCCCCTTCGTATAGCACCACATGAAGTAATCGCGCAGAGCGGCTTTCTTTTCAGCAGGAGCGTCCTTGCGGAAAAGGATGTAGGTTACACCCGTGATAGGCCAACTGGTTGCACCCGGTACATTGGTGAGCTCCATGTAGAAACCGGGGGCATTTTTCCAATCCGCCGCTGCAGCAGACGTGGAGAAGCTGGCTTGCGTGGGCGCCACATAATTGCCGCTAGCGTTTTCCAGCATGGCACATGCCAGCTTTGCCTCCACCGCATAAGTGTATTCCGTGTAACCAATAGCACCGCGAATACGCGCTACGTTGTTGCAGACTCCGGGGTTCTTCTGGCCACCGATACCCACCGGCCACTTTACTGAAGAGCCTTGCCCCACCTTCTTCTTCCATGTTTCTGAAATCTTGGACAGGTAATTGGTGAAGATGAAAGAAGTACCGCTGGAATCCGAGCGACGAACAACCGTAATTTTCAACTTCGGCAAACGCACCTTCGGATTAAGCGCCTTAATGGCGGGGTCATTCCAGTTAGTAATTTCTCCCAGAAAAATCCGGGCGAGGACATCCTGACTCAACTTGAGCTGATTATTCTTCACCCCCGGCAGGTTGACAATAACCACCACGCCACCAGTGAGCATGGGATATTGCACTAGCCCCGCTTCTTCCTGCTGCTCTAAGGTCAACGGGTTATCGGAACCGGCGAAGTCGACGGTTCCGGCTTTAATCTGATTAAGCCCGGCTCCTGAGCCCATGCTTTGGTAAATAACCTGAGTCTCGGGATTCTCCCGGGAATAAGTGTAAGTCCATTTCTGGTATACAGGTGCGGGGAACGATGCGCCGGCACCCGTTATCGTCATTTCTTCTGCCTGAACAAAAGCGCTCAGGCCCACAGCAGCTATGAATAGCGACTTAAACATATGAGTATCTTTCTATTACTAAAGTTAGAGGTTAACAATCAAAAATCGAAACGCACAGCAGAAGAGAACTGCCACCCGGTAAAGCCCTTATTCCCCTTGGCATCCGTGCCACCGGAATTAAGGTATTCAGCTCCTACCATAAGTTTGAGCATGTGCGGATTGGACGGGCACACATAATAGTTGGCACCGATATACAAGCCTTGCAGAAAATCACTCGTAGCGGAATATGTGGAATTGGTCGTATAGTAGCGACTATCGCTCTTTACGGCATTACTGCCGCTTGCCAGCTGATATCTTACCACACCTTCCCAATTCGGTGTAAACCGATAGCTGGGCATCAATACCAGGCCGTACACATTCTCTGCGCCCGGTGCGCCATCGTATACATTAAAACCGGCAATGGCTTCGGCCAGAATGGACAGCTTTTCCTGCTTGCCTTCCCAACTCAGAGCAATCACATCCTGAGCGCCGGGGCCGGCATATTCGGAGCCATCATTTGTTTCGCCATCCTTGTGGAAACTGTGCATGTAATCAAACTGAATCCGCCCATTGCAACCTGTTGCGCGTGAGACAGACATACCCAGCGTGACGTTATCCTCGCTGTTAAAAGAGGGTTCTAACCAGGTATTATCTCTCTGGCCATTCACCCAGAGACCGGCATTCCACCCCCATTCTGCCTTCTTATCAGCATTTGATACTGAGACACCGTAAAGCTTTTCCGCTTTAAGCTGGTTTACCAGCATCGAACGTTCCATGGTAATCAGCTTGGCACTTGATGTTCGATATTCTGCCATGTAGGCCGGCTTATGTTTACCCAACGTCACAGTTACCGGGTTCCAGGTTGTGGAAATAGTCAGTTCATCCAGTGTTCCTTCAGTTTGTGAGCGCCCCCACTCACCATCACTGAACTTATTGCGGGCATCCAGACCGCCAATATTCCAGACTCCCTTCAGAGTGAATTGGTTCAGCACCTTTGCCTGCAACCCGAGGCGAAAACGCCTCCACTCATTGTTATCATTGCGATTGCCCTTCACTCGGTCATCGCCGCCGGCGGGATCGAGATATCCCCATTGGTACTGGCCACGCATTTTGATGGACAATTCCTGCAAATAGGGATTTTCTGCATTATCCCGCTTGGCATCAAACACCTTGAACGCATCCTTCATGTGTGCGCCAAGATCGAAATCAGCAGCTTGTGTTACAGAAGCGGCTCCTACTGTCAGAGCCAGCGCCAGAATGGTATTCGTATTCATATTGTATTTTGTTGATTAGATGTCGCCTGTTGCGGTCGACACGTTTATTAAATGGCATTTTTTATTTTTTTGCAAGCATCCTATTGTGAATCAAAAACCACATATATTGTGACACTTTCGACACATAAAAAGCTTTAATCCGGTTTCTATTTATACTCTACTATATTCCGCGCTGTGCTTGTTTTTGAGTATTTGACTCAAAAAGGTTGCAATTTGCGGGATATGGTGTATACTACCCGCGCATGCTTACCATCAAGAAACTGACGAAGGCACACGCGGGGCGTACCCTGTTTTACGAGACGGAACTCATCGTGAACTGGGGCGAGCGCATAGCACTGGTAGGGCCGAACGGCGCGGGCAAATCCACGCTGTTCCGCATGATATTGGGCGAAGATACCCCGGACGAAGGTCAGATTGTGATGGATGAGTACGGTGTGGTGGGCTACCTGCCACAGGAGGCCGGTGACCCAAGCGACCGCACCGTGCTGGAGATTGCCATGAGCATCACCCCGGAGATGGGGCAGGCCATCCGTACCATTCAGCTCTGCGACGCCAAGGGCGACAACACCAGCGATGACTACGCCCACGCCATGGACATTTTCATTGCCAACAACGGCTACCAGCTGGAACCCAAGGCCAAGCGCATTCTGAAAGGCCTGGCCTTCAAGGACAGCGATTTCCACCGCCCTGCCCGCGAAATGAGTGGCGGCTGGGTAATGCGAGCCCACCTGGCACAGCTGCTGGTGGCGGAGCCGGATCTGCTGATGCTGGACGAGCCGACGAATCACCTGGACCTCATGAGCCTGCTGTGGCTGCGCCGCTACCTCATGAACTACCCGGGCGCCATCTTCATGATTTCGCACGACCGCGACTTCATGGACGAACTGGTGGAAACCGTGTACGATATAGAAAACCAGGAGCTGGTGCGCTATACTGGCAATTACACCAAATTCCTGGAGCTCAAAGAACAGCGTTATGAACTCCAAATGGCTGCCTGGCGCAATCAACAGAGGGAAATTGCCCACATGGAGTTCTTCATCGAGCGTTTCCGCTCCGTGGCCTCCAAAGCCGCACAGGTGCAGAGCCGCATTAAGCAGCTGGAGAAAATCCGCCGCATCGAGAAGCCCCGCCAAGCTCGCCGCGTGTTCAAGTTCATCTTCCCGCAGCCCCCTCGCGCCATGCAGCGCGTACTGGAGCTGGAGAAAGTCGGGCAGAGCTATGGCGACAAACGCATTTACAAGAATCTGAACCTGCTTATCGAGCGCGGCGACCGCATTGTGCTGGTAGGCCCCAATGGTGCAGGCAAATCTACCCTGCTGAAGATATTAGCCGGCGTCGTCCCCATCGATGAAGGGCAGCGCGTGCTGGGCACCACCACACGCATCGGCTACTTCTCGCAGATGCGCTCTGAGAACCTGACGCCCAACTTCACCGTGCTGGAGGAAATTATGAACGCCGACCCGGAGCTGCGCGAGGAAGAAGCCCGCGCCGTGCTCGGCTCCTTCATGTTCCGCAAGCTGGACTGCGAAAAACGCGTAGAAGTGCTCAGCGGTGGCGAAAAGTCGCGCCTGAGCCTCGTGAAGTTCCTCGTAAACCCGCCGAACCTGCTGCTCATGGACGAGCCTACCACCCACCTGGACATCATGAGTGTGGAGGCTCTCTCCCAGGCGCTTAAACGCTATGAGGGCACTCTCGTTTTCATCTCGCACGATGTGCACTTCATCCGCGCTCTGGCCGAGAAAACCCTGCACATCTCCCACGGCACCGTGACCCCCTACTCCGGCGGCTATGATTATTATCTGGAAAAGTCCGGCCTGCTGGATAACCCGGATGCCATGAACATGTAACGCGGCCTCGTACACGCGCCGCAGGCTAGCAAACTCAGGACGTTCGACTCGCTCATGGGCTATCTGGGGGTGGATAAAATCAGCGCGGTGGATTACGGCTGCATCTTTGAGGAACCGGGGAGATGGCAGAAATCCCTCATATACGAATACGTCACCGGCAAAAAGGAAACACCATAAAAATAAACACGGGAATAAAAGCCCCATATTCAAATATAAGGAAATAATTTTCTTAATACTCAATATACAAAATCTCACAAAGCTTTAACATAAGCATCATAGCAAAAAAATCGAAGTAGGAAAAAAAACTTCCTAGTTGGAACAAAAATTACGACCGCTTATAAAAAATAAAGATATAAACATCAATGAACGCCGATATACAGGGTGAATTATTTGACTTTTCAGCCGAGCGCGAGGAGAGGCCGGGGATTCTCATCTACCAAAGTGATGCCACCGGAGTAAAACTGGATGTGCGCATAGAGGGGGAAACCGTATGGCTGACACAACAGCAAATGGCAGAACTCTACCAAACAACGAAGCGCAATATATCCATACACGTCAACAATATTCTGGAAGAGCATGAATTGGAGGAAACGGAGGCGACACGAGTCATCCTGCAAACCCGACAAGAAGGCCGGCGCGAGGTAACGCGCAGCGTCACCCTGTACAACCTGGACATGATTATCTCGGTAGGGTATCGCGTGAAGAGCCTGTTGGCGACGCGCTTCCGCCAATGGGCGACGGCACGGTTGACGGAATACATTCGCAAGGGCTTTACCATGGATGACGCCCGCCTGAAAGAGCTTGGAGGCGGCGGCTACTGGAAAGAGCTGCTGGAACGCATCCGCGACATCCGCTCATCGGAGAAAGTCATGTTTCGCCAGGTGCTGGATTTGTACGCGACGAGTTCAGACTACGACCCGAAGAGCAGCATCAGTCGCAAGTTCTTCAGCATCGTGCAGAACAAGTTCCACTATGCAGCCCACGGACAAACAGCAGCCGAGGTGATATACGACCGGGCGGATGCACGCAAGCCGTTCATGGGCTTACAAACATTCAGCGGAACCTTTCCCCTGCTGAAAGATGCGCAGGTAGCCAAGAACTACCTGACGGAAGATGAGCTGAAGACACTCAACAACCTGGTATCGGGTTATTTTGATTTTGCCGAGCTGGCAGCACATCGCCACCGCATCATGCGCATGGAAGACTACCTGAAGCAGCTAGACAGCCTGCTGACAAGCATAGGCGAGCCCGTATTAGAACACAATGGCCACATAAGCCATGAGCAAGCCATGCAGAAAGCAGAGCGGGAGTATCGTATCTATCAACAGATTGAGCTCTCACCTGTAGAACGCGACTATCTGGAGAGCATATCTTCCTTGCAAAATACACTAAAAGCGACAAAGAGCAAACATTAAACCTATAGCAAAAAAATCGAACTAGGAAAAAAAACTTCCTAGTTGACAAGAAGCTCAAAACAAATAAAGGCTAAATGGAAGTAAAAGATTTTTAAGCATACATTGAAGCCGCCTTGTGTAGCCCGGAGGTTGGATTAACCAAGGGAGCAGACGCACATGACCTGATGCAAGACGACAACAAACGCAACCGACTGCGTAAAAAGCTCGCCCGGGAACCCTACCGCCAATTCCGCAGCAGTTATGATACGACAGAGAACGAAAGAGGCTGATGTTGGCAACAGAAGGCGCCACTGAGGGCTGATAAGCAGCCCCGGGAGGGGACGGCCGATGCTTTTTTTTGTTTTTTGGGGTAGTCTGCGAGAAGTAAAACTTGTCAAGGGCGGCAGAAAGTAGTATGATGTGGGGTAGCACAGGCTCCGCGGAAATTGCGGGAAAACGTTACGCAAGCACGCAGGTACCGGTGCGGATGTAAACCTAATAAAGCCATGACTAAATCAGCTAAAATCACTCTGATAAAGTTGCTCATCGTACTGCTGCTCAGTGGCAGCATGCTTCTGCTCCCGTTTGAGGAATGGGGCGTACCGATTAACACCGTGCAAAGCCGCGTGATTGCGTTGTTCGTATTCGCCGCTCTTATGTGGATTCTGGAGGTCATTCCTATCTGGACCACCTCGGTACTGGTTATTACGCTCACCCTTCTCTGCATGTCCAACAGCTCCCTCATCTGCATGCAGACCGAGCGCTACGATTCCGCCGCCATCAAGGCTATTGTGGCAGACGCATACGGCCCCGAGGCAAATGCAGAAACAGTTAAAGCTACGCAGGATACTGTGCTTGCAGACCTGAAAAAGCAGACCTCCCTCTCTCCCGCATACGTCCGCACCACCATCAACAACACCATCCTTGCCCCCGTCGTGACTGGCAAGGCAGAAAACGCCGAGGCGCTCAAGACCGCTGCCGGCAAACTCTACGATGGCGAAATCAGCAAGAAAATTGACAACCTGAAGCTTGTGAGCGTTGCCAAGCAGAAGAGCATCTTCGGCACCTTTGCGGATCCCATCATCATCCTTTTCCTCGGTGGCTTCTTCCTGGCAGATGCCGCCACCAAATTCCGTCTGGACATCAACCTTGCCCGCGTACTCCTCAAGCCCTTCGGCACCAATCCCAAGTATGTATTGCTGGGGCTTATGACGGTTACGGCTGTCTTCTCCATGTTCATGAGCAACACGGCCACTGCCGCCATGATGCTCGCCCTGCTCACCCCCGTGCTGGCACTCTTCAAGCCGGAGGACCGCGGCCGCGCAGCCTTCGCTCTCTGCATCCCCGTGGGCGCCAACGTGGGTGGTATCGGCACCCCCATTGGTACCCCGCCCAATGCCATTGCCCTGAAGTACATGCAGGATTTGGGACTGGATGTCACCTTCGGCAAGTGGATGATGTTCGGCATTCCCTTCGTTATCATCATGCTGCTGGTCGGCTGGTTTGTACTGCTCAAGATGTTCCCCATCGAGCAGCAGAAGCTTGACCTTTCCAAAGAGCTCAAGGGCAAGTTCCTCACCACCCCCAAAGCCATCGTGGTATACGCCACCTTCATCATCACCATCCTGCTGTGGGTTATTCCCAAGCAGTACCATGGGCTGGATGCCAACTCCGTGGCTATCATCCCCATTGCTATCTTCTCCGTAACAGGAGTTATCACCAAGAAGGATTTGCGCGGCATGGCCTGGGACGTACTCTGGCTGGTAGCCGGTGGCTTCGCCTTGGGTGTGGCTCTCAGCGAGACCAACCTGGCCAAGGATATGATTAACGCCATTCCCTTCGGCGAGTGGAACTCCACCGTGCTGCTTATCGGTGCAAGCTGCATCTGCCTCTTCATGGCCACCTTCATGAGCCATACCGCCACAGCTGCTCTGCTGGTGCCCATCCTCGGTGGTGTGGCCGGAGCCATGATGGCAGCCGGCTCCATGGACACCCCCGGCGCTGTAGCTCTGCTGGTAACAGTGGCTTTCGCCTCCTCCCTCGGTATGGCTCTGCCCATCTCCACCCCGCCCAACGCCATGGCTTACGCCACCGGCCACATCGAGCAGAAGGGTATGGCCATCTCCGGCACCATCCTCTGCCTGCTGGGCCTGGCTATCACCATCTTCATGATGGTGGGTCTGGGTGCCATTGGCTTCTTCGGCTAAACATCTAAAACCCACTCCGCACATGAGCGTCCTGCTGCCACTGCCAGAGCACATCCTGGAGCCGCTGGAAAGACTTAACCAAGTCTACTTCAGCGACGCCGGACGAACCGTCGAGTTCGCCAAGGGTGATACGGTAGTGCAGCAGGACGAGGAGTGCCACCGCATCTACCTCGTGCTGGAAGGCGAACTGGTAGCCTATCGACAGGCAGAAATGGTGCCCGGCACAGAGCTCCCCGCCGAGGTAGCCACACGCAAGCACGAGGTATTCCGCGCCGGCGTGGGCTCCTACGTCTGCGTGCAGGCTTTCTTCTCCCGCGCGTTCCGCAGTTCCAACGAGATTGTGGCGCTGAAAGACACTCGCCTGGCCTATGTGGACGACACAACACAGGCTGTAGAACCGGAAAAATACGGCAGCTTTGAGCACCAGTTCATCCCGGTGCTGGTGCATGAGCTGGCGGCTCGTAACATGCGTATCTTTGTGCATGCCTCGGCCAAGGAGGAAGCGCAGAGACTCCTGCACCGCTCGGAAATGGCGGCCACCCTTGGCCAGCTTTCGGCAGGTATTGCTCACGAGCTCAACAACGCCGTGGGCGTCATTACTCGCCGTACTGAATTCGTGGCCGAACATCTGGAAAAATTCCTCGCAGAGGATAACAAATATAACTCGCAGCTCTTCCGCTACGGATATGATGACACGAGCTTCACCGCCGCCAGCGAGCTGCGTGCCATCGCCCGCAAGTGGGAGCGAGAGCTCAACCTGCCCCAGCCGGCGGCCAAAGTGCTTGCGCACATCATTCCGGACACCAAGACACTCGTGAAGTTCGGCCCGGATTTTGTGAAGCATGTCCGCAACAACTACAGCTTCTGGGAACTGGGGCACGATATGCGCGACCTGCAGGTAGCCGCTAAACACGCTACCGGCATTGTGCGTGCCGTCAAACTATTGGGAGGCGGTAATTCCACCCGACAAGAAGGCGTGGACGTACGCGAAAGCGTCAACGACGCCATGAACCTCCTCACCAACAAACTCAAACACATCACGGTCGAAACCGAGCTGGGCCCCTGCCCTCTCCTCACGGCCGACCTCACGGAGTTGGTGCAGATTTGGACCAACATCATCAACAACGCGTACGATGCCATGCAGCAGGCCAATACACCCGCTCCCACCGTACGCATCTCCACCAGCACGTTCCACGCAGAGGGGCTCGACCTGCTGCCCACGGAATATGTGCGTGTGGCCATCTCCAACAACGGACCGCCTATCCCGGAGGAGATACACGAGAAAATCTTCAACCCGAACTTCACCACCAAGAAGCTCGGGCTGGACTTCGGGCTCGGCCTGGGGCTCTCCATTGTCCGCCGCCTGGTAGACAGCTACGGAGGCACCATCGAGCTTACCAGCAACGAAACAGAAACAACCTTCACCATTAACCTTCCCACCACTCAAATCCATGGAAACGATTAACATCATTTGCGTAGACGACCAGCAGGAAGTGCTGGACTCCGTCATGAGAGACCTCCGTCCGCTCACCCCCCTCATCCGCCTGGAGGAAGCCTCCGGCGTGGAGGACTGCCTGAACCTTATGGAGCAGATTGACGACGATGGCGATTATGTAGGCATCGTCATCTCCGACCAGGTGATGCCCGGTGCCAACGGCACGGAGCTGCTGGCCAAGGTTGCCTCCGACCGCCGCTTCGCCAAGACCCGCAAGGTCCTGCTCACCGGCCAGGCCACCCACGCCGACACCATTAATGCGATTAACGATGGCCACATCGACAACTACGTCGAAAAGCCCTGGCAGCCTGAAAAGCTGCTAGCCATTGTTAAGAAGCTGCTCACTCTCTACATCATCGATGCCGGCATCGACCACACGGAGTACATGAGCATCCTCGACCAACCCACGCTCTTCGCAAAACTTCGCTGAGAAACATGAAACCCCTCAACCTTGCTATGGCCGCCCTCGCGGCCATGCCTGTATTTGCAGGCGAGCTCACCACAGCAGTACCTGTCACAACCGCCGCCCCGGCCACTACAGACTGGACGGACGCCGTGAAGAAAGCCCTCGTAGTATACGACAACAAGGATACCTTTGTACAGAAGGTCAGCTTCCAGTGGCGCGAGCAGTGGCAGATGGCTGTTGTACAGCCCAACGGCAGCAACGGCCTGCACCTCAAGGATGGTGCCAGCCCCTTCAATAGCGAGTTCCGTCGCAGCTGGCTGGGCGTAAACATCGACTTGGAGACCGACACTCGTCTGCACGCCTACCTGCGCATCGGTGGCCTGCCCACCCGCAGCACCTACCCCGCCGGTCGCACCAAGCGCAACTTCACCTACACCGACTTCTACGATATCTACGTACAGCAGAAAATCAAGGCAGTCGATGGCTTGACCATGCGTGCCGGCAAGTTCGCCCACAAGTTCACCAGCGACCTGCGCATCTCCAATGCGGAGATTATGACCGTAGAGCGTTCCCTCATCTCCAATCAGTTTGGTCTGGACACCAACTGGGGTATTGAGCTGGACTATAAGCCCGACAAAAAGAACCACCTCTTTGTACAGCTCTTTGCCAACGACCGCGCCAGCTCCAGCAAAAACGCGGGCCACAGCGATGTGTACGGCGACGGCAAAGGCTTTAAGGGCGAGTTCGGCTGGGAGGACAAATGCTTCGCCATCATCGGCGGTACACACAAATTCAACGTGAGCGAGCACGGCTACCACGCCGTCTCCGCAGAATACCTGCACGACTTCAACAACGCCTACCACAGCAAGCGTAAGCCCGGTGCCAACAACTATGGTGCCGGCTTCCAGGATGCCCTCTCTGTAGGCTACGAGTACAAGTGGGACAAATTCTCTGTGCTCACCAACGTCATTACCGCCTTCGAGCCCCTGAGTGCCGCAGGTTCCAAAAACCTGGGCTGGGAGATTCAGCCCGTCTACTCCCTCACTCCGCACGTGGACCTCGTCTGCCGCTACACCGGCATGATGGGCAAGGATGCCTGCAAGCTGGGGGGAGACCGCTACATCTGCACACAGACTACCGCCCCCTCCTGGGTGGACAGCCTCCATTCTTTCTATGTGGGTGCCAACGTGTATGCCTCTGCCAAGAACAAACACGCTGCCAAAATTATGTTCGGCGCAGAGTACACCACAGCCCGCAAAGACGGTGCAGACTGCTACAACGGCTGGGAATTCACCACTGCCGTGCGTTGGAACTTCTGATTCCCCCAGCACCACTGTATTCACCAAAGCCCTGCATCCCGCAGGGCTTTGCTGTAGCTACCACCCCCGCTATACAAGGTGCCGGAACGCAAGACGCTCAAAGGGCTTCCAGCAGTTCTGCTCTGCCGGCCGGGAGATGGGAGAAATGCTGCAGCAGAGCCGCATGAGGCGGCATAGCCGGGGTATGGATACCATGCAGGGCAGCCAGGCGTTTCTCGAAATGGTACAGAATGGCGGCCCGGGGCGGATTCTGCGCCACATAGTCCAGAGCCCCGGCCATAAGTTTGTGCCATTCCTCGCCGGGAGCACCGGGTTCCACCGTAGCCAACAGGAGGTTGGCCATGTAGCTGCAGAGGCGCAACTGCAGCAGGCTCTGCCGCAGAGCCAGGCGCGGCTGGAGCAGCTCTGCCGAATGCAGCGTGGCCAAATCTCCCCGTGCCGGGGTGGAAAACACTAGCTCACACTCATGAAATAAATCCAGGCGACCGGTAAAATCGCTACCGGGCTTTCGGGCATTGCGGGCAGCCGTACGCAACACACCGTGGCCGGCGGTGCACCAAGTCACAATGAGTCCGTAGTCGCCAAGCGGACTGAGCCGCAGAATGCAGCCCTGTTCTCGCTCCTTCATGGGGCCGTCGCCAGAATCCCCGAGAACTCGAGGGCCTGTTTGTAGGCGGGAATATAGCCCACACTGGCATATATCGTATCTGCCGCGTTCATATCTCGCTGAGCAGCACGCCTGTCGCCGGCCTGCAGAGAAAACACAGCCTGGCTGTAGTAGTATAGCGGAGAATCATCCAACGGGCCGATATCTGCCACTTCCGCGCGGGCCTCGTCCTCCTTCCCCAGCATGATGTAGCAGAGCATACGGCGGAACCTGAGGCTGTGCACCAGCTGCTCCATATTGCTGTAGCGCAGGGTTTCAATGAGGGCAGTCGTCTCCTCCAGGCATTTGGAATACTCACCGGCCCCCAGATAAAGCAGGGAAAACGAGAGATTTGCCACGGCATCCTGCCGGTTCTCGCTGCGGACCCGCTCCAGCAGAGGCAGAGCTTCGTCAAACTTGCGTTGCGAAATAAGGACGCTGGCACGCAGATTCCACACGTTCGGGTTGCTTGTTGTGTAGAGTTCGCAGGTATTGAGGTGGCTATCACACTCCGCCAGAGAACCTCGGGCGTATGCCTGCTTGGCCTTGGCAAAAGCCTCCGTATAATGGGCACGCTGCTCGGGCGGCAGATTGGAAAGCTCCCGCACCCATTCTGCAAGCTGCGCCTGCTGCGACTCAGATGTCTGGGTATCACCGGCAGTAGTGGACAGAATTTCTTGCGCCATCAGTACAGATGACGCTGACAGAAGCAGGATGAGGAAGGTCGATTTCATGATTCGGTGGAAAGCTGAGATTTAATCTTTGCGGCAATCGCCTGTGGGGTAAGGCCATGTTTGGCACGCAGCTGCTGCAGGCTGCCATGCTCCACAAATGTATCCCCCCAGCCGATGCGCAGCACAGGCGTGCCGATGCCGGCTTCATTGAGGGATTCCTGCACGGCACTGCCAAAGCCACCCGCAATGCAGTGGTCCTCCAGCGTCACCACCAGGCGGCACTGCTTCGCATAGCGGTACAGGCACTCTGTGTCAAGCGGTTTAATGAAGCGCGCATTGATGTGGGCACACGGCACGCCCTGCTCTGCCAACAATGCGCGCACCTGCGCGGCCACGCTGTTCATGTTGCCCAGTGCCAGCAGGGCCACTTCGCCCTCGGCGGCCAGCACCTCCGCCTTGCCAATGGGCAAAGCCACCGGCTCCTCCGGCAGAGAAACGCCCTCACCGGCGCCGCGCGGGTAGCGGATAACACTGGGGCAGTGATTGATGCCCTGCATCGTAGCCAGCATGTGGCAAAACTCGGCCTCATCCTTGGGTTGCATCATGATGAGATTGGGAATGCAGCGCATCATGCTGATATCGAACAGCCCATGGTGCGTCGGCCCGTCATCCGGCGACAAACCGGCGCGGTCCATACAGAATCGCACAGGCAGGCTCTGCAGAGCCGCATCGTGCTGTATCATATCCACACAGCGCTGCATGAACGTGGAGTATATGGCCAGATAGGGTTTAAGCCCCTGGGTAGCCTGCCCGCAGGCAAAAATGGCAGCGTGCTCCTCTGCAATACCCACATCGAAGAAACGCCGGGGGAAACGGGAGCGGAAAATATCCAGGCGCGTACCACTGGGCATGGCCGCTGTAATAGCCGTGATGCGGGAGTCCTTCTCCGCAAGCTGCGAGAGGCAGCGCCCGAAAGTCTCGGAATAGGTAATAGTAGGCGCAGAAGGCGTGGCACCGTTGGTAACATCATACTTACCTACACCGTGGAACTTGGTGGGATTGCTGGCAGCCGGCTCAAACCCCCGCCCCTTCTGGGTAATGACATGCAGCACTACCGGCTCGTTGCTGTGGGCTGCAATGCGCAGCACCTTCTCCAGGCGGGGAATATCATGCCCATCGATGGGGCCGTAATAGGTGAGCCCAAGCTGGCGGAAGAAACTCAGCGGCGTAATGAGCCCCCGGGCAGCAGTGAACAGCTTGGAGGCCTGCTCCTTCATCTCCGGCCCAGCCAGGCGCTCGATGAAACTCTTGGCCCGCTCACGCAGCCATGTGTAGGTATCGGTCTCCTGCAGAGAGGAGAAATAACGGGAAAGTGCGCCCACATTCTTATCGATACTCCACTCATTATCGTTGAGAATAAGGATAAACTTACGTGTCGTGGTGGAAATACTGTTGAGCCCCTCCAGCGTGGTACCGCAGGTGAAGGCACCATCTCCCACCACGGAAACAACGTTAAAATCCTCCCCGGTCAGGTCGCGCGCAGAGGCTATCCCCACACCGGCGGAAAGAGCCGTGCCTGCATGGCCTGCACCAAAGGCATCGTGTTCGGACTCACTGCGCTTGCAGAAACCGGATATCCCCCCGAACTGACGGATGGTGCCCATAGCAGCAGCGCGACCGGTGAACATCTTGTGCACATAGCACTGGTGGGATACATCAAAGAGTATCTTGTCGCGTGGTGTCTCAAACACGCGGTGCAACGCAATGCTCAACTCCACCACTCCCAGATTCGGCGCCAGATGCCCACCGGTGGTGGCCAGCGTGCGTATCAGCACCTCCCGCACCTCGGCAGCCAGCTCCGGCAGCTTTTCGGCAGGCAGGCGTTTCAAATCCTCCGGCGTCTGAATCCCCGCCAACAGGGGCGGCAATTTATATGAGGGAAAATCCATCTTCGTCGTCTTTCTTGTTAGCTGTAGCAGGAGCCGGATTATCCAGCGTCTTGATTCTCAGTTCCGCATCATCCAGGAGTTTACGGCAGGCGGCCACCAACTTGCGCCCTTCCTCCACCAGAGAAATCGTTTCCTCCAGCCCGGTCTCCGGATGCTCCAGACGGGAGGCTATCTCCTCCAATCGGGTCATCGATTGCTCAAAATTGAGTTTCTGTTCCTTGTGGGTGCGTGCAGGCATGATTAGTTTCGTTTAAAGTTCTCCGGAAGAAGGTTTTCCATAGTACAGAAGCTCTGCGCCCAACAAGGGCACACGCTCGGAAAAACGCCCGCGGGACGACACCAGCTGCCCCATGGTGATGGTGTGAGCCTTCCCGCCTGCCGACTCGACAAACAAATCCGCCAGCGCCAGATTATGGCGCGGCACAAGTTGAAGAATCTTCCCCTCCATGGCCAGCGGTGCAAAATCGCCCATATTGTTGACAATACCGGCCATACCACCGGGAGCCCCCGTCAGTTCTGTGGTGATGGCAGAGTGAGAGCTGGGGGTAATAAGGAAGCCCTGCAGCTCCACCCCACCCTTCTGCAGGGCGGGTTCAACAAAGGTAACCATATCCTCCACACGCGTAGGAATCCACAGAGCTGTTCTGTTGGCATACCAGGCCACGGCCCAGGGTTGATCCGTCACAACAACATCCCTGGTATTCGTAATATCCGCAAGTTTGATATTCAATGCCGGCGGATAATACGGCGGGAAATGCGGGCGGCCCTTATCGCCCAGCCAGATGCCGAGGTACAGGTTCTTGGGGAGTGTGGCAAGGAACGGCCCAGCCGATACAACAACCATGATGAACATGGCCAGACCTCGCATCTGATTAAAGGTCACGCCCTCATACGTGTGGCGAGCCAGGAAATTAAACACCAGCGAAATGCCATAGGCCGTGAAAAGAGGCGCAAACAGCACGGCCAGCTGGGATACATGTACCGGACTCTCCACTCCATACAGTGCCATGCCCACGCAGGATATGGCCCACATGCAGAACACGGCCCATTTGACAGCCTGCACCTCCTCCCTGCGGTAGCGGTTCAGCAAAGCCAGCAGGAAAAACGGCACCACGATAATGGAGCCCATGTTCTCATACAGCCCCTGCAGCTGCGCGAATGTGTACCCCAGAAAACGCAGGACGAAGTTGGAGGAATCCAGCGGGGTGGACGAAAGGTTGGCCGAGCGCAGGGCCATCTCCTCCCCTCCGCCGAAGCTGTTGTACAAGCCCATCATGGCGTTGCCCAGCACAGAGCCGCAATCCAGATAATTGAGCACGGCAGACGTGCCCAGGAAACCCAGCAACACCAGAACCGCCGTCAGAACATACGAGCCGGCCGAACGGAAATACAGACAACAGAACACCAGCAGCCCCATGGACGGCCACAACCCCATCCAGCCGGCCAGGCTCATAAGACCGCAACAGCCAAAGGCAAGCCCCACATACAGCAGAGCCCCGGGAAAATCCCCCTGCTCATTGACTCGCACCGCCGTAAGCATGCAGTGCAACGCTCCCAGCAGGCCACACATCATCATCGGTTGCGGCAAGCCGCTCACCGAGTACTGCAGCAATAAATCACTCAGCACCAGGAAACTCACCGTCGCACACGCTACCACCTCGTCAAATAAGCGGGCGGCCAGCAGGTAGGACAACAACATGGCCAGCATGAAAAACAGCGTACTCACCGCTGCTATAACTCTGTCCGGGGCATACAAGTACCCTACCCCCTCCTCCATGCGGCAACTATCAAATGCATCCATCCCCGTCAGCTTGAGCGCCACGGCCATGGCCGCTACATTAAGCGGAGCGTATGAGGAATCGCGGAAATCGGTAAAATTCACCGGGTTATCCCGGGTGGCCCTGTTTGCAGCGGTCACAACTTCCACCGGCCGCAGGCTCTTGGTGACAAAGCCATTTCCCTGTGCCACGGAGCGGGCAATCTGCGCCTGCTCCATCGCAGCCGGCTGATCCAGACCACGGAAAGTCAGGAAAAGCTTGAACACACACATCACGACAAGCAAAATCAAAGCAATGAGACGCAAAATCACCACATCTCTCTTCATGCCGCTGATACTCATGCCTGCCATAATTCTGCTCTGTTAATTTCGTGTTATAAAAAGTCCCGAAAAAAATCTGCCTCTTCGGCCATCTTTCGCTGTAGAGTACGGCGGTTGATGCCCAGCAACTCTGCCGCTACAGAGCGGTTACCGCCCGTGTGGCGAAGCGCCTGCAGGATAACCTGCCGCTCGATGTATTTTAAATTAAACGAGGGGGCAAAATCAAGCCTAAATTCCGTATGCACATTACTTTGTAGAGGAACGGCAGATTCCGCAGCCCCACCCCCGGCAGATGCCAGATAGTCCGGCAAGTCCTGCGGACAGATGGCAGAGCCCTCGCTCATTACCACTCCATGCTCCATCGCTGTACGGAGCTGCCGCACATTTCCGGGCCAACTGTACGCACGCAGCAGCTCCAGAGCCGACCGGCTCAGACTTTTGGGAGATTTGTTATTTTCTCGACAGAGCTCCTGTACAAAAGCATTGGCCATCAACACAACATCCCCTGTCCGTTCCCGCAAAGGAGGCAAGTGCAGAGAAATCACGTTAAGGCGCTGGTAGAGGTCCTGGCGGAAGCTCCCCTGTTGTACCATCTGCTCCAGATTACGATTTGTGGCCGCCACCACGCGCACATTCACGGCTATGGGTTCATTACTCCCCACGCGCTCAATACTTCGCTCCGCAAGCACACGCAGCAGTTTCACCTGCGTCTGCATGTCTATCTCCCCTATTTCATCCAGGAAGAGAGTTCCGCCATCCGCCTCCTCAAAACGGCCTTTGCGGCGCTGCAAAGCTCCGGTAAAGGCTCCCTTCTCGTGCCCGAAAAGCTCACTCTCCATCAGCTGGGGCGAAAGCGCTGCACAGTTTACCGCCACAAACTTAGCGGCACTGCGAGCAGACAACGAGTGAATAGCCCGCGCTACAAGTTCCTTGCCCGTACCGGTTTCGCCCTCTATCAACACTGTGGCATTCGTGGGAGCCACCTGGCGGATGCGATTGAAAATGCGCTGCATGGGCGGGCTGTTGCCCAGCATGGCATCCAGCCCATCCGTCGGCTTCAGGCGAGTGGAGAGCTCGCGGTTCTCTGCCTCCAGCTGCCGCGTATGCACGGCACGGCGCAACAACAGCTCCACCTCATCGAGGTTGAGCGGTTTGGTCACAAAATAATACGCCCCGTGCCGCCGGGCCTCGGCAGCAGTATCCGCGCTGCCGTATGCCGTCATCATGATACTGGAGGGAGGGTTGGGCAACCCCTGAGCATAATCTATCAGCTCCATCCCGCTCTCCCCCCCCAGGCGCAGATCCGTCAGCAATATATCCACCGGCTCACTGTCCAGAATAGCACGCGCCGCCTTGCCGTTAGCGGCTGCATACACCTCGTAGTCGTCCTCCAGCGCGAGGCGGAGTGCATCGCGCGTGGACTTCTCATCATCTACAATCAACAGAATGGGTAACATATTGCCGGCACTGATATATTGCGTCAGATAAGCCAGAGCCCCTCGGTCTCATCGAACCCGAACATGATATTGAATGCGTGTACACCCTGGCCACCGGCACCCTTAATCACGTTATCCTCGGCGCTCATCAGCACAACACGGTTGGTACGGGTATCCACCGCCCAGCCGATGTCCACAAAATTCGTGCGGGTTACATTCTTGGTATCGGCCGGCTTGTTGGCTCCCAGCAAGCGCACAAACGGAGCGTTGGCATAGGCCTTCTCAAAACAGGCAGATATATCCTCAGCCGTCACCCCCTCTGCCAGCTTGGCAACAGTCGTCGTCACAATACCCGTATTCACAGGCATAAGGTGGGGGGTAAACGTGATGGTCACCTTCTGACCGGCGGCGCCGGAAAGCTCCTGCTCAATCTCAGAGAGATGTCGGTGGCGCGGCACGCCATAGGCACGCATGCTCTCATTGCACTCGCAGTACAGCAGACTCACATCTGCCTTACGCCCCGCGCCGGACACCCCACTGCCACTGTTCACCACAATATCCTCCGCCTTCACCAGCCCGGCCCGCAGCAGCGGCACCAGCGGCAGAATGATACTCGTGGGATAACACCCCGGAGACCCCACAATGCGAGCTTTCTCGATTTCCGCCCGGTGCCACTCCGGCATTCCGTACACGGCCTCCTGCATCAGCTCCACATCCGGATGCGGCTTGCCGTAAAACTCCTCATACACAGCCGGATCATTCAGGCGGAAATCCGCAGAAAGGTCAATCACACGCAGCCCCGCCTCTACCAGTCCACGGCCATACGCAGCAGATACCCCGTGCGGCAATGCCAGGAAAGCAGCCTCGGCACCCGTCGCTGCTATAGCGGCCACATCAGAATCCGTAAACTTCAGCTCCGCTCCGGGCACATGCCGAAAGCGAGGGAACAAATCGCACAGCTCCTGCCCTGCATACTGGCGGGATGTGGCACACACCAGCTCCACTCCGGGATGGCGCAGCAGTATGCGCAACAACTCCTGCCCAGTATAGCCACTGGCCCCGACAACGGCAATTTTTACCTTTTTCATGACAAAAATGAGTATATCATGAAAAAAATGTATTGACAACTGTAAAAATTCATGTATACTTCTCCTGTCGAAACCCTGTACCGGGTAAGACAACAAAAACAGCACATTTTCGGGCAGTAGCGCAGTCTGGTAGCGCACTTGCATGGGGTGCAAGGGGTCGTGGGTTCGAATCCCGCTTGCCCGATAAACAAAAAAGAAGGTCGCCGTCGGCGACCTTCTTTTTTGTTTATTCCCCGCACCCGGGATTCGCCCCGCACCACGACACCTGCAAGGGGGAGTGGGCTGGCTGCGAGTAACGCAGCAGCCAGACCCCGAGCCACGGGCACACCTGCCCGGGGGTACCCTGCCTGCGGCAGGGCGAGGGGGGCGGGTAGAATCCCGCTTGCCAACGGCGACCATCTTTTTTGTTTGTTCCCCGCACCATGGATTCGCCCCGCACCACAACACCTGCAAGGGCACACCTAAAGCAAGAGCCTCGCCGGATGGCGAGGCGGCATAACGTAGCCCAGGGCTTCAGCCCTGGGATGGTGATGAATATAAATAAGAACCCCACCGGATGGTGGGGTGGCATAATGCCGTGATGTTCTGTCACCCCGTTTCACGGGGCTCTAAAATATTTTCCACCTCTAGCAGGGGCGTCCGGCTTCGGCAAGCCTACGCCGAGACGGGGCGCTCACTATCGTTCGCTTGCCCCTGCCTTATATCTTTCGCCTCCATTTGGGGGCTCCGGATTTGGCCTGCCTGCCGGCAAGCAGGTAAATCCAAAAATCGCACGGAAAACGCCGCTGCCCATTTCCGGCACAGCGGCGTTTCCTTCCCGGGCATCCCTGCCCGGCTCATTATACCAAATTACTTTCTGCAGCGGCGCTTGCCACGCCAAAGTCGCTTTAGCGACGGCGGCGGCGAGCAGCCAGGGCAGCGAGAGCCAGCAGGCTCAGCGTGGCAGTCGTCGGCTCGGGGACAAGCGGCCCCACAGTCACGTTACCAGCAGCATCCTGCTTCACCTGAACCTGCTGCGCAGCCTGACCTTCTGTGGCGACAAATATCGTGTCACCATTCAGAGCAGAAGTACCAGCCAATGTGAAGAGCGTCTCAGCGTAGCCATTACCATCCACCACATCTGCAAACGTATCAGCACTCAGGTTCAGAGTAATCGTCACATTCTCCAGGCCGCTGACAGAAGATGTGGATTCGAGCTCAACGCCCTCCATGAAGGTGATGGTACCGCCCTCCAGCGTCAGCGCGCCGGTCGTAGAATTACCTGCCACCACCATGCTGGCACCATCCTTCAGCGTTACAGCGCCTACAGCGGTAGGCACCGTCTGCCCATCAACAACGCCCAGCGTCAGCGTACCACCTTCCTGAACTTCAATAGCCTTCTCAATCACACCATAGTTTACAACGTCACCGCTGGCGATAATGATAAGATTCTCCTTATCATCGGCTATAGAAACAATAGCATCCGCCTCGGCAAGCGATATAAGAGAGCTAGAAGAGGTCTGGCTGATTGTACCATAGTTAACGAGCTTAGCATTATCCGTCAGTTTGATAGTACCAGTAGCCAAGAGACCATCTTTCTTGATTGTCAATTCGCTGCCGACCTTTGTAACAGAATCTGCAACAACAGTACCACTCACATCACCATTACCGGCAATATTCAAGCCATCCTTTACAGTAAGGGTCGCACCATTTCCTACAGAAACATCGTTAGCATTAAAGACATAGTCACTATTAATGTTGATCTCGCCGGTTCCACTTTGCTCAATATTATATTTAGCATTGGAAAAATCGCCATTCAAATTAATAACACCTGTTTTTGTATCCTGCTTAAGATTACTGATTCCTGACAATTTAAACGTATATTTATTTGTATGCGCCGAAACCCCTGTTGTCAAATTAATGGCACCTTCATCAGCTGTTTGGGTGATATTAAAAGCTTTAGCACTTTGTGCAACTAATCTTCTAATCGTAAACTCGGGGGTGGAACCAGCGGTATCACCTTCTTCCGGATTAACTTGGTTCAAATTGTATGTACCGCCAGTGAGCATCAATTCATGCGGACCATTCGTGCCTTTCGCGGTATCAAAAGTACCACCGCTCTGCGTAATGGTAACACCACTACCCAATTTTGACTGGCCATATAGATTAAAGGTTCCATCGGTCTGGGTAATTTTACCCGCCAGATAGCTCAAATATTGATAATCACCTGTCTGCGCATTGGAGGAATAACCCAGATTCAAAACGCCACCATTTACTTCGATGGATTTTTTAATCCATGTAATTTTGCAGTCGTTCCCGACCGACATAGCTCCACTATTACCGCCTCTAGCACCAGTGTAATGGATATTGGCCCTTCCGGAATTTACAATCAAGTTATCAATTGTAGCGGTCTGAACGTCTAAGTTTGTAGTGGTGGGTACGCCATTTTTATCTTCAGCACCATTAATCACGACGCTACCAGCAATCAAACCACTATACGCGTCCTTTTTTGAATAATACTCATCGTCATCACTTGTGCCCTTGACAATTTTTACTTGTCCGCCCAAATAAACCTGTCCGGAGCCACTAACCGTTAATTTATTAACTTTAAGATGATTAGTAACAATACTACCGGAGCCTGTTATAGTATCAGGATCTGTTGACGCGTCAAATGTATATGCCCCAAAAGAGGTTATCAGTTTTTTATTGCCATCACCATCCGTCGTGAATGCACCGATTGCTTGCCCGGTACCGACAGTTACACCTTCTTCTTGATATTTTGCCTCATTGGAGACATCAACTGTCCCGTGTTCAGCGCCTACAACGGTAGTGTTAACAAGTCCAACATCGATGACAGCCTCAACGGCATGCGCAGACGAGCAGCCCAGAACGACAAACACTGCTATAAGCGCAGCATACAATTTTTTAGGTAAGTGTAATTTCATGGTACAGAGATTGCTTGTATCGGGGAATGAGTGCTACCCTTCCCGAGAGAACAAAGTAATAATATCTCATTTGGAATGCGATGTACAGCCAAAAATGCAAAAAATGTTTTTTTTCTGTCGCTTATGGAGAACGAAACGTGTGATTCGCAGGGGCTGAAACGCGGAATTCAGGCCATTAATAACAAGCTATCGGTTTTAATTTCAATACACAAGAGAGAGTATCGCATTCCAAATGAGAAATACATGCGCACCACGTGGGCAATTTTTTCGGGTAGACGGCGAGCTCGCGCTGCCCGGGGCTCGGAGCAATACAGCAAAAGCGGCCGGCCTTCACGGCCCAGCGGCTTTTCCTGTGGAATTACGATTTACGGCGGGCTGGCGCTCGAAGGCTGGCAAAGCGGAATTCTGGGAGCCCCCTCGGGGGCGAAAGAACTCAGGCAGGGGCAAGCGAACGATAGTGAGCGACGCCCCTGCTAGGGGATAAGAATAATTTTGAGCCCCGTGAAACGGGGTGACAGAAAGCGATGAATCAGAGTATTGCGACGCATTTCCGTCTCCGCCAAAGCTTCGCCGAGACAAGACGACACGGCATTATGCCACCCCACCATCCGGTGGGGTTCAGTTTGTTTTTTTGCGCTATTCCCACGGTTTCGCCGCTGACGCGGCTGCACCGTGGGCTACCTTATACCGCCTCGCCATGCGGCGAGGCTCTTGAATTAGGCTCGCCCGGAGGCTCGCGGGCGTCAGCCCGCCGAACTATTACTTCGTCTTTCGGAATTCGTCCTTCGTCCTTCAGAATTCTCCCGCGAGCAGAGCGAAGCTGTGCCATGGCTCCGATACTCCATGCGAACCGCAGGCGAGCCAAAAACAGAAGCCCCCAGCAGGGGGCTCCCTGAATTCCGCTTTGCCTGCCTTTGAGCGCCAGCCCGCCTAACTTGCCATTCGTAAATCCAAATTCGTAAATCGCCTGCCTGCCGGCAGGCAGGTAACTCGTCATTCCCCCAAATTCCCATGGTGGCGCGGGAGCTTGCCGCATTCGGGAAGCTCACCTGTTCTTTGCTTCGCAATGGGGGCAGATGGCCTCCGGGTCCTTGCGCAGGAAACGGTAGCCGCAGATGCGGCAGGTGATGCGCAGGCGCGCCAGGCTCAAGCGGCGCCATTTTGCGCCCAGTTGCACGGGAATCACCACCCCCAGCAGCACCACAAAAGCAGCTACGGCTATCATCTCAAAAAACGAGGCCGGGGTGAACGTGAGCCACTCGGTCATGGCACCACCTCCTCTCCATCCGCCTCAGATGCGGCATCCTTCAGCCCCTCGGGAGGCAGCGCAATAAGCATATCGGCATCCAGCACAGCGGAATCATGCGCAGCACTGAAAATATGCTCAGCCGGAGCGTGGCTGATACCGGGTGTAAAGCGCGAGGGCAACTCCTGCGCAGCAGCCTCCTCATAGCGGGCGGGGTCCACATAAGCCGGAAGGGGCAACGGCATGGGACTATGCATAAGCACCTGCAGATGCAGCAGGTCATCGCAGCGGTAATACAGATTACCCTCCTGGGCACGCGGCAGGGGAGCCGGCATCACAACACGCACCATCCAGAACACCATCACCACGACCAGAACAGCAAAGAGCACAAACCCCCACAGGCACCCTCGCAACGGGCGCCCATACTTAGGGTGATACACCAGGATGTCTTCCTGCTCTTCCATTAATCTGTTGTGGGGCGCCCGGAAAGAGCGCAGTTAAAACCATGAGAAAGGATGCGGTCCACCACGCTCTGCACCGTACCGGCCGGGACCGCATTATCGCATACCAGAACAATCGTCACACGGGAACTCAACGGGCCATCCCACTGGCGAAGCGCCTCTTCCACACCATGCATCCCATTTTTAATCTCTCGCCCTTCCAGGAAGAAGCGAGGCTCTCTGCCCGGGGTAATGGTGATAACATGAGACTGTGTACGGTCGAACTGGGAAATCAGGAAATGAGATTCCGCCGGTATCACATTCAACCCATACTTGGGCAGGCGGTGCGTATTGAGCAGCACACACAGGCACAGCAACAACACGAGGTTCACCCCGGCCAGGGCAATGACCGAAAGCCCGGAATCCGATAATCTGGAACGTACGCGGCGCATGAAATGGGGGATTTTGTGTGAGGATGGGGCGGCGGAATGTATTTCCGGGGCGTGGTGTATCAGGCGTCCTCCGTTTTTTCTGTCTCAGCAGGTTGCTCCGCAGGGGCAGCTGCCTCCATCCGGCACTGTCCGGAGCGGCACCCTCCGCGGGAAGAAGCCGCCGCGGCAGCCTCGGCATCGCGCTCACGGGCATCGCAGATGATGTGAACGCATTCCAGGCCGGCTCGCTCAATGTTGTTCACCGTCTTGCGGGCGCGTGCTACCAGATACGAGTAGAACAAATAGCAGGGAATGGCCAGGGCTATGCCCATAGCAGAAAGCATCAGCGCACGGCTCAGCGTGGCCGCCACCTCCGGCATGGCCGCAGCTCCGTCTGTAATGCCCGGCTGGTCATAAAACTCCACCAGCGCAAGCACCGTCCCCAGTATGCCCAGCAGCGGCAGAATCGTCGTGCTGGCCAGCAGACTGCGCACATGCCGCTCCACGCGGAACACCTCCAGCTCTGCCGCCTCCAGGGCAATATCGCGCAACTCACTGCGCTTCAGACGCGGGCGGGAAAGAACCGCCTCCACCACACGCGCCATAGGCCCCGGCAGAAGCCGCACCTCATGCAGGGCTTCGTTGTACTGCCCACTGCGCAGCAGGGAGGAGAGCCCACGCAGAAAATCCTCCGCGTTAATATTAACACGATGAAAGTAGAACAAACGCTCTGCAACAACAACTAAAGCAGAAGCGGCGCAGATAATCATCAGCCAGGCAACAGTGCCCATGGATTCTATGAGGTCAAGCATAACGTGAACAGGCGGTAAGATGAGAGTGGATATTGAAAAAATTGGCCGGGCGGCGGGGCGGCTCAGCGCCCCGCTGTTCCGAATATTCAGTGGCCGGCTTCTATGCGGTCTGCCCCGAAATACGGCACCAGAGCAGCCGGTATGCGCACGGAGCCATCCGGCTGCTGGCACTGCTCCAGCAGGGCCACATACAGGCGCGGCAGAGCCGTGCCGGAGCCGTTCAGCGTGTAGGGCACGCGCATCTTGCCCGTGGCGTCCTTGTAGCGCAGCTTCATGCGGCGGGCCTGGTAATCGGTGAAGCAGGAGCAGCTGGACACCTCCAGATACTTGCCCTGCCCCGGTGCCCATACTTCGATATCGTAGGTCTTGGCAGAGGAGAAGCCCACATCGCCCGTGCACAGCTCAATCACACGGTAGTGCAGCCCCAGCTTCTGCAGAATGCACTCCGCGTGGCTCGTCAGCTTCTCCAGCTCCGCAAAGCCATCTTCCGGGCGGCAGATTTCCACCAGCTCCACCTTATCGAACTGGTGCACACGGATCATGCCCTTATTCTCGCGACCGGCAGAACCGGCTTCGCGGCGGAAGCAGGGTGTATAGGCCGTCATCTTCACCGGCAGGTCGCTCTCCTTCAGAATCTGGTCGCGGCACAGGTTCGTTACCGGCACCTCGGCAGTTGGCACCAGGAACATGCTGTTGCCCTCCAGCCCGTACATATCTTCCTCAAACTTAGGCAGCTGGCCCGTGCCATACATGCACTCGCGCTTCACAATAAAGGGCACGCCCACCTCCTGGTAGCCGTTCTCCTGAGTCTGTGTATCCAGCAGGAAGTTAATCAGAGCTCGCTCCAGCCGCGCACCAAGCCCGCGGTATACGATGAAACCGGAACCGGAAATACGCGTAGCATCCTCAAAATTCAGCAATCCACACGCGGTTGCAATCTGCACATGGTCTTTCGGCTCAGCAATCTCGGGCTTGCTGCCCCACACTCGCAGCTCCGGGTTGGCACTCTCATCCGCGCCCACAGGAGCGGCATCATGCGGCATATTCGGGATGTTGAGCAGCAGGCTCTCCTGCTCCTCTGCCGCAGCAGTGGCCACGGCTTCCAGCTCCTTGATTCGCTCTCCCACCTCGCTCATGCGTTTCTTGAGCTCCTCGGCCTCCTCGCGGCGGCCCTCCTTCATCATCTGCCCAATTAATTTGGAAGAACTATTACGCTCGGAAGAAAGCCCCTGCTTCTCCGTCTCAGCATTACGGCGCTTTTCATCACACTCCAGCACCTTGTCTACAAGCATCCAGTGGTCTCCACCGCGCAGGCGGACACGCTCTTTCACATATTCAGGATTTTCCCTGACAACTCGGATATCTAGCATAGCAACACCATTCTACACCCTTGCGCCATATATTCAAGCGGAAAGTGCGTCCCAACTCGTTTTTTTCACTTCTGTCCCAAAGTTAAATGAGAATGTGTAGAAGTACGAGTTACGAATTCCGAGGGACGAATTTAAAATTCCGCAAGCCAGACTTAGTGCCCGCACAAGTGCAGGTTCAATTTATTTTCTCCCCTCCCCACGGTTCCGCCGCTGTGCGGCTGCACCGTGCTCTGCATGATGCCGCCTCGCCATACGACGAGGCTCCTGAATTTGTCTCGCCTGCAAGCTCGCAAACTACCCTACAAAGATCCAATTTCCCCCACCCATACAGCAAAAGCCGCCGGCCTTCACGGCTCAGCGGCTTTTACTGCAACGGGCATGAACAGCCCGGATCATTATACCAAATTACTTTCTGCGGCGGCGGCGCTTGCCACGCCAAAGTCGCTTTAGCGACGGCGGCGGCGAGCTGCCAAGGCAGCCAAGGCCAGCAGGCTCAGCGTAGCCGTGGTGGGCTCGGGGACAAGCTTCGTGTCCTTTACCGTAAAGCTACCATCCTCATTTGCGGTAACGGTACCAACCTTGCTCTGAGTGCCGTTCGTGAACACAATATCAGCACCGGACAAATCAGCACCCTCCTCACCTTCAACCTTAAACAGATTGAAGGTAGAACCATCCAACTTGTTGAAAGCCTCATCAGAAAGATTCACCACAATCTTGGTGCCAGTTACATCCAGAGAATCCACCGTCAACATGGTGGCAGGTGTTGCATTGCGAGCGTACGTTGCCACCTGAGCATCCAGATTAAACGTAATGGTACCACCGGTAAGGGTCAGTGCACCTGTCGTTGTAGCACCATTCACATAGATGTCACCATCAATCAAGGTAACAGCAGCCATGGAGCCACCATTAAGGGTCAGAGCACCTCCATTAACAACAGTGGACAAACCAATGTTACCACTATTTTCAACCAAACCACCTCCTACAATGTTCAACAATGCATCATCGGAAGTGAGAATCTTACCGGTAGCAGTATTCTCCAAGCGCCCGCTAACTGTCAAAGCGGAATCGACGGAGGTCATTTTATCTTCAGCAAACTCATGAGCTGCATCGGGAACCATATAGTCGGAATTATTTAAATAATAATCCCCCGTAGCGCCATCATTCAAAGTTATCGTACCACTGTTCGAAATATAACCTTTCTTGCCGACCGATATAGAAGAGCCATTGTATGAAGATGTCTCATCAACAGTCAGTGTTGCTTCTGCGCTACCGGAATTTCCAACGCGTAAATCCACCACATTTACCTGAGCTTTATCAGACACAGTAAAGACACTAGTGGACTTATAATTTTCGTCGCTGCCTCCGGGAAGCGTACTATCATAGCCCATAGCTACGATACTCGAGCTGTTAAAGGTGGAGCCTTCGCCCTTTACATCAATCGTTGTTGTGGAACCATCTGCATACCCAGCAATAAGTCTGTTGCGGCTATACCAATCAGCCCCCTCTTCTATACGGATAGTGGTATTACTATTATCCAAGTCACCCATGAAGCTCACTATATCACTCTTATCGCGTTTATTATCAACATAACGATTACCATCTTCAAACACAGAACCCTCATCTGTAACCTTCACGTCCATGTTTCCAAAATAAAAACATGTACCAACGGCATACTTGGATCCTCCACTGATATCAAGAGTAGAAGTTCCCTGTACTCCTTGGTATACGGACTTTTGAGTTCCATCGGTCCAAGTAGCATGAACATGGTCTGAGCTAGTCACATTATAACCACCGAAAAGGGTTTGAGTATTGGCAACATACGAGCCGTTTTTCAGTTCCATATGCCCGGCCCCATCAGGTGTGCCAATATTGATAGAACTAACATAAGATCCTGCAACCTGCACATACGATGCATTATCAAATACCAAACGGCCATTCTTACCGCCCACGACTAAATTAGGGCTGTTAATTTTGGCAGGGTTATTGGTAATTGCGACATGTGTGGCTTCTTTACCGGCACCGAAGGTCAATGTACCCTCACGTACCACAAGTGTATTAGTAAGACTTGTAGAAGTTCCATCCTTCGGAGCAAAT
Organism: Akkermansia sp.; assembly: GCA_017415555.1. Classification (GTDB taxonomy): domain Bacteria; phylum Verrucomicrobiota; class Verrucomicrobiia; order Verrucomicrobiales; family Akkermansiaceae; genus Akkermansia. Next base: position 4,603 of record JAFQGF010000056.1, on the reverse strand, counting down.
CCGGATGTCACCTTCAATTCACCGGCTCCATCCTTTATAATAGCTCCACCGCCGCTATTGTCCTTGTCATTGGCAGGAATCGTCTGTGTTGTTTGCAGCATTTCCAGGAAGGTCTCACCGGTTTCAGTATTTGCAATGTCTGTTGCATATTTAACCTCCCCATCTGACACCGTCATAATTTTTTCAGGTGTAAGAGGCGCGGCTTGTACTGCGGCGGAGACAAAAGCAAAAAGTGCGATAGGTAAATGTAATTTCATGATATGGAGATTTTTTGTATCGGGGCCGGAAGCTTCCCCGCCCCGAGAGAGAACAAGGGCAGTATATCTCATTTGGAATGCGATGCTTTCTCTAGCGCATTGAAATTAAAACTGTTAGCTTGTTATTAATGGCCTGAATCCCGCGTTTTAGCCCCTGCGAATCACACGTTTCGTTCTCCATAAGCGACAGAAAAAAAACATTCTTTGCATTTTTGGCTGTACATCGCATTCCAAATGAGAAATACATGTGCACCACATGGGCAATTTTTTCGGGTAGACGGCGAGCTCGCGCTGTCCGGACTCGGTGCAATACAGCAAAAGCGGCCGGTCTTCACGGCTCAGCGGCTTTTCCTGTGGAATTACGATTTACGAATGGCAAGTTCAGCGGGCTGGCGCTCAAAGGCAGGCAAGGCGGAATTCAGGGAGCCCCCTCGGGGGGCGAAAGAACTCAGGCAGGGGCAAGCGAACGATAGTGAGCGCCGCCCCTGCTAGGGGATAAGAATAGTTTTGAGCCCCGTGAAACGGGGTGACAGCCTGTCGCCGCAGGTTCCCTGGGCTCTATGCGAGCCGCAGGCGAGCCTAAAAGCAAGAGCCCTGGAAGGGCGAAAGAACTCAGGCGGGGAAAGCGAGCCTCCAGGCGAGCCTAATCAAGAGCCTCGCCGGATGGCGAGGCGGCATAACGTAGCCCATGGTGGAGCTGCGTCAGCAGCGGAACCATGGGACTCGCGAAAAAATCAATAAGAACCCCACCGGATGGTGGGGTGGCATAATGCCGGGTTTAATCACTGGCCGTTATTCCATGTTTATTCAGAAACATTCTGAACTCCTCTTGCGCTGAATACCCCCTGTGGTGTTCCTTCTGTTTTCGGATGTAGTCGATAACATGTTCTTTATTTGACTCGCTTACAGAAAAAGCTCCGTATCCCGTCTGCCAGAAAAAATCCTTGTATTCCGGAGAAAGTTCCTTTATCCACCTGCTCGAATTTGCTTTGATGGTACGCACAAACTCGGACAGACTCACAGAAATGGGGAGTGAGGTAAGTATATGTAAGTGGTCCGGGCGGCCACCTATCATATAAGCTGTCCCGTAAAAGGAGCGAATCAAACCTCCGACATAATGAAAAATAGTCGTCAAATCTTTCTCTTGCATGACACATCCTGTGCTTTTCGTATGGAAAATGATGTGTACATTGATGTTTGCAAAGGTGTGCCCCATAGTATGATGAATGCTACCATGATATGTAAAGTATAGCAAGGAGAAAAACATGATTCTCCCGCGCGAGGTACAGAAAGCACTCCTAAAGCGCGTATTTACGCTGGGGCATTTCCGTGCGCCCGTCTCCGTTAAAGCTTGGCCGAGACAAGACGACACGGCATTATGCCACCCCGCCGTCCGGCGGGGTTCAGTTTGTTTTTTTGCGCTATTCCCACGGTTTCGCCGCTGACGCGGCTGCACCGTGGGCTACCATATGCCGCCTCGACATGCGGCGAGGCTCCTGAATTCGCCCTGCCGGCACGGCAGGCTTGCTCGCCCAAAAGCTCGCGGGCGCCAGCCCGCCGAACTATTACTTCGTCCCTCGGAATTCGTCCTTTGTCCTTTAGAATTCGCCCTCGAGCAGAGCGAAGCTGTGGCATGGCTCTGATACTCCATGCGAGCCGCAGGCGAGCGCAAAACATGAGCCCTATAAGGGCGAAAGAACTCAGGCAGGGGCAAGCGAACGATAGTGAGCGCCGCCCCTGCTAGAAGATGGAAAATAATTTTGAGCCCCGTGAAACGGGGTGACAGAAAGCGATGAATCAAAGTATTGCGACGCATTTCCGTCTCCGCCAAAGCTTCGCCGAGACAGCCTGTCGCCGCAGGTTCCCTGGGCTTCTGATATCTTTTTCTGCATTGTGCAGGGGTTTCGCGGCTTCGCCGCTCCACCTCCTGCCTGAGTTCTTTCGCCCTCCGGCTCCTGAAGGACGAACCTCCTCTTCGTAACTCGCCTGCCTGCCGGCAGGCAGGTAAATCCAAATTCGTTAATCTCCTTTCTTTTCTTGTGGGAACAAAAAAAGCGCTCCCGGGGATGGGAGCGCTTTTTTTTGCAAAATGCTCTGTGGAGCGTAGCGGCTTAGCGGGAGTAGAACTCCACGATGAGCTGCACGTTCACGATGGGAGCAATCTCCTCCATGGAGGGGATGCGGGCCACCTTAGCGGAAAGCTTAGCGGCGTCCACCTCGAGCCAATCGGGGGTCACAGCGTTAGCGGTGAGCTCCTGAGCGCGACCGGCGAGAGCCTGGGAGCGAGCCTTGGCGGCCACGGCCACAACGTCGCCGGGCTTGCAGCTGTAGGAGGCGATGTTCACCTTCTTACCATTCACGGTCACGTGGCCGTGGGACACCATCTGACGAGCAGCGGCGCGGGTGTTGGCGAAGTTGAGGCGGTAGATGATGTTGTCGAGACGGAGCTCCAGCAGCTGGAGAAGAATCTCACCCGTCACGCCGGAACGGCGGGAAGCCTCCTCATAGTACTTGCGGAACTGACCCTCGAGCACGCCGTACATGAAGCGGAGCTTCTGCTTCTCGGCGAGCATGATGCCGTAGTCGGACTTCTTCTTACGGCCGGCGCGGGCACCGTGCTGACCCGGGGGGAAGGGACGGCGGGCAAAAGCCTTGCTGGCACCGAAGAGCTCAACACCGAAACGACGGCTGATCTTGGCGGTAGGACCTGTATAACGAGCCATAATCTTGTGTAATCTTTCTTCTGGGTTAGTAAACTATTAGGCGCGACGAGCCTTGGGAGGACGGCAGCCGTTGTGGGGGATGGGGGTCACATCAGCAATGCTGGAGATCTCCAGACCCATGGTCTGCACGGCACGAACGGCGGACTCACGACCGGAACCCGGGCCCTTCACACGAACCTCGACCTCCTTGAGGCCGTGGCCCATAGCCTGGCGGCAGGCATCCTGGCAAACAACCTGACCGGCATAAGCGGTGCTCTTGCGGCTGCCCTTGAAGTTGAGCTTACCGGCGGAGGACCAGCCAATCACGTTACCCTTGAGGTCGGTCACGCTCACCACGGTGTTGTTGAAGGTGGAGGAGATGTGAACGATGCCGGTGGTGACGTTCTTGCTACCCTTAGCTTTGAGAATCTTGATTTTCTCCTCGTCGTCCACAAGGCCGAGCTCGGCGAAAATGTCGCGGCGACCCTCGGGCTTCTTCTGCTCAGCAGGGGCGGGAGCCTCGGTGGCGGGAGCCTCAACAGCGGGAGCCACTGTCTCTACTACTTCCTGTATGGTTTCTTCAGCCATTTTCAGTATCTTGTATGTAAGGGGTTAATTACTTCTTGGCGCCGACAGTCTTCTTGCGGCCCTTGCGGGTGCGGGCATTGGTGCGGGTGCGCTGACCACGAACCGGCAGACCCTTGCGGTGACGGATACCGCGCAGGCAGTTGATGGTGGTAAGGCGCTTCAGAGCCATCTGCTTCTCACGGCGCAGGTCACCCTCGATGAGGATGTTGTTGCTGGTGATAGCCTGTACAATCTTGGTCAGCTGAGCGTCAGAAAGCGTGCCCGTGCGAAGGTCCGGGGAGATACCGGCCTGCTCGAGCACCTTCTTGGCGGTGGAGGGGCCGATGCCGTAAATGTAGCACAGGGAGGCCTCTACGCGCTTCTCATTGGGTATTTCGATACCGAAAAGACGAGCCATATTGGTGTGTTTGTTTGTTCGTTGTGTGATGCGCCGCATACACTGCGGCGCAGTTGCGTGCCGAAACTATACACCCTTTTGCCCAATATGCAAGCCAAATTTGACAAAAAATTACATATTTGGATAAATTTGGGATTTTTCGGATTTACGAATTAGGATTTACCTGCCTGCCGGCAGGCAGGCGAGTTACGAAGAGAAAGTTCGGCGGGCGACTTCTGAGGACGAAGGACGAATTCCGAGGGACGAAGTAATAGTTCGGCGGGCTGGCGCCCGCGAGCCTTCAGGCGAGCCTAATCAAGAGCCTCGCCGGATGGCGAGGCGGCACATGGTAGCCTAGGGCTTCAGCCCTGGGGTAGAGACGTATAAATATGGGAACCCCGACGTAAGGAGGGGTGGCATCTTGTCTCGGCGTAGCACGAAGCGCGGAGAGGGAAATGCCCATGTATCAATATCTTGCAGCGCTTTATGCCACCCCACCATCCGGTGGGGTTCGGTTTGTTTTTTTCGCTATACCCACGGGTTTCGTTCGCGTTGCTCACTCCACACCGTGGCTATTTTTTGCCGCCTCGCCGTGCGGCGAGGCTCCGGATTTGGCCTGCCTAACGGCAGGCTGGCTCGCGGTGCTTGCCAATACATTGAATCGCGAGCCGCCTGGCGAG
>JAFQGF010000055.1 GCA_017415555.1 Akkermansia sp. | reverse complement strand
GCAGGTGGCTTCCCTGAAGGCTCAGAACAAGAAGGCCGACAAGGCTGACATCGCTAAGCAGCAGGAGGCTCTTGCCGCCAACCTCGCCCTCATCGACACCGACATCAAGGTGGCTAACGATGCTGTAAAGGAGGCTTCGGGAGCCAAGCGCAGCGAGCTTGCTGCCAAGGTGGAGGCTCTCAAGGCAGAGAAGAAGGCATACGAGAAGAACAATGCAGACCTGGCAGCTCTTGCCAGCATCTAAGGCTGTATGAGTATCAACTATCGTAGCATGATTGCAGTGCTGGGTGCTGCTGCGCTCTGCACCGCCTGTACCACGACAGGGGATCCCCGTTCCGGTGGTATATTCTGGTCGCCCTCCAAGGCACAGGCTCGCCAGAACGAGCTGCTTAGCATCCAGGATCAGGCGCAGCAGGAAGCGGATGCTGCCGAAAAGCGAACCGGTTCTCTGCGAAGCCAGATTGATTCTTTGCGTGCCCAGATTGCGGCCAAGAAGAATCAGCTCAATTCTGTTGGATCCGTAGCAGAGGCCGAAAGACTCCGCGCCGAAATCCGCAAACTTGAGAATGATCTGGATAGTCTTTACTCTCTGTGAGTAGGTTCTTCCCCGAGTAATTAACATCTATGTCGGGTGGGCATCACAGCCCACCCGACCGTGCTTATTTATAATAAAAGACAACATGAAATTGACACCGTATCTTCTGCTGGGAGCTACTCTGTTGTGCAGTTGCAAATCCAATGTAGGGTATCTTGCCTTTGAGAAGGGCGAATACACAGCCGCCTGTAATCTGTCGGATGTGAAGCCCGGCCATCAAGTGCTTACCAAGAATGGCAAGTATTACCTGGAGCTGCCGCGTTATGTGCTTTCCAAGCCGCTTATTACGCCGCTGTTCTCGATTAACGAAACTATCAGCTCTAAGCCAGAGTACGAGCAGATTTCCGACACAACGGATCTGTACCGCATTCCTGCCTCTTATGCTCACAATATAACAACCAACAAGGGTAAAGCCATTACTCCGGATAAGGTGGAGCTTGTGGAGAATCCTGACCGCATCAAGAAGGGTGCAGGGGTGATGTATGTGAAGCGCATGCCGTCCAGCGAGCCGGTTTATGTGTGCGAGCGCGAGGTTAAGGAAGAGAATGCCGGTTTCTATGATGTGGTGGGTTATACAACTACCGCGATTGTCGATGTCCCCCTTACCGTGGCTCTGAATGCCGGTACCATCGGTGCCTCTCTTGTAGCCAGTCCCGCACTACTGATTGCGGCGCCGTTCATCGCAAAGCAGGATCAGGGGCAAGACGAGGATAAGAAGGACTGATTCCTGACCCCTTTTAGCGTTTAACTCATATACTAAGAAGCCCCCGCAGTGATTAATTGCGGGGGCTTCTTATAAGTTTGCAGGTGGATGTTATGCCATGCGGGCGCGGGCATCTGCCTCCACGGCAGCCCACAGACTCTCGATGCCGGCTGCTACGGCTGCTTTCGCCGCGCTGAGCTCCGCTCCCTTTTCTCCATGAGCAAAGAGGTAGTACTTAATCTTGGGCTCTGTGCCGCTGGGGCGTACGGCAAAGCTGCGACCATCGGCAAGGTCGATGAAGAGCATCTTCTCGGCAGGGATGGGGTCGCCCTCGGCGTCTACCAGCGTGCCGGTGGAGAAGTCGCGCACGTTTAACACGGCAGCACCATCCATCTCGGTGGGCGGTGTCTGCATGTAGCTGCGGGTCAGAGCGGCAATCCGTGCGGCTCCGTCCGCACCTTCCATCACAAGGCTCTTGCCCAGTTCCATGTAGTAGCCCAGCTCGGTGTAGATGTTGTTGAGACACTCCAGCAGGCCAATGCCTCTGGAGGCAAGGTAGGCGTTCATTTCTGCCAGGCAGAGGGCGGCGGCATTGGCATCCTTGTCGCGTACGAAATCCTGCGCCAGGTAGCCGTAGCTTTCCTCGCCGCCGAAGATAAAGTATTTGCTGTACTGAAGTCGGAGAGCCCTCGTCTGAGCCTCTGTCATGTTGCGGTAGTTCTCGCGGGCCTCGGCAGGGATAGCTTGCTCATACTTACCGAGTTTGGCTGCGATATACTTGAAACCGGTGAGCACATTGACTGTGGAGATACCGAAGGATGCGGCGATAGCATCCTGCAGAGGGCTGGTCACAAATGTCTTAACCATGACGCTGTGGTCAATGTTCTCCGGGGTGATGATGCCCAGCTCGATAGCACTCATGCAGCGGTACCAGGCCATCAGGCAGCCTGTTTGATTGCCGGTGAGCAGCTGCATTTTGCCGGTAGATGTGTCGCGCACGGCGATGCCCATACGGTCGCTGTCAGGGTCGGTGGCAATCACCAGATCCGCGTTTTCGGCATCGGCCTGGGCTATGGCCATGTCCAGCGCCGGGGCATTTTCCGGATTGGGGCTGGCTACGGTCAGGAAGCGGCCATCAAGCACGTCCTGCTCTGCCACGGTGCTTACGTTGCAGCCAATCTGCTTCAGGATGGGCACAATACAGCGTCCCCCGGTGCCATGCAGGTTGGTGTAGACAACCTTGGCTGCGGCTTTCTCGAAAACGTCCGGGCGCAGGATAATGCCCTTGAGCTTTTCAATGTAGATGGCATCAAACTCCGGCCCGAGGATACTCAGGGTACCCTGTTGCTCTGTGGGAAGCGGCTCGTAGCTGTCACTTGTAAGAGCATTTACCTCGGCTATAACGGCCTTGTCGTGCGGGGCGATGAGCTGAGCCCCATCGTTGAAGTAGGCCTTGAATCCGTTGTCGTGCGCCGGATTGTGGGAGGCCGTGAGTACCACGCCCGTGTCCGCATTCAGTTCGCGGATGGCAAAGGATACCTCCGGAGTGGAGCAGGGGCCGTCAAAGAGGGAGCAGTCGCAACCCAGGTCGGTGGCAATTTTTGCACAGTATTCAGCAAAATCGCGAGAGAAGTGGCGAGTATCGTGTCCCACGACGATGCGAGGCTTGCGGCCGGTTCCTTCAGCGCGGACAAAACGGCTCACATAGGTGATGAGGCCACGCATGGCTCGGCCTACGTTAAAGTAGTTCATGCAGGCGGTGCCCACGCAGGGGAACTCCGGGCGGCCATTGATGCCACCTTTACCCTGTTCTGCGGGAGCGACTATCATACCGATGGTGCGTCCGCGCAGGCCGCCGGTACCAAAGGCGAGAGTCTTGTAGAAACGATTGTTGAGCTCAGCCCATTCCCCGGCGGAAGCCAGTTCTGCAATGGCTGCGGGGGAGACGGGATCCTGAGTGCCAGCCAGCAGCAGTTGAATGTTTGCCAGAGAATCAGCCAGCAGCTTGCCCTCGGTTACTGCCTGCTCGAGCGTGGAAAGAAGTGTGCTATCCATCATACGTGCGCGTATTATACTCCACGCTCACGACCGAGGCAAGCCTTTTCCGCTAGCTGACATGTTACACAAAAAAAGTCCCGGAACTTTTTCAGTTCCGGGGCTTTTAAGCATCCCCACGCGGATTCGAACCGCGGTTCTATGACTGAGAATCATATGTCCTAACCCCTAGACGATGGGGACATAAAGTACGCGGACCGGGACTCGAACCCGGGACCAATAGATTAAAAGTCTACTGCTCTACCGACTGAGCTATCCGCGCACTGGTGCTGCAACGCAGCGCGCACATACTACACGAGCCGATAACTTTTGTCAAGAGAAAAAATTAAAGAAATGTGAAAAAATGGGCTGTGGGAAAGGAAACGCGTTAACTCATCCATTCCTTCGGTGCCGTTGCAAGAACCTTACAAGCCGTAACGGAGAATCCGTTACGGCTTGCAGAAAGGGGTTGATGGTTAATGTCAATCAGGTCGTATCCGCAATTACTTGGTCACAACCTTGGCGGCAGCCTCCTTGAGGGTCTTGCCAACCTTGAACTTCACCACGGAGCGAGCGGGAATCGGTACATCCTTGCCCGGATCCTTGGGGTTGCGACCAATCTTGGCCTTAACCTCCTTTACGGTGAAGGTGCCGAAGTTGCGAAGAACAACGCGGTCACCGTTCCCCAGAGACTCGATGATCAGGTCAACGGCCTTCTGGATAACCTCAAGGACATCATTCTGCGTGAGGTTGCTGCGAGTCTCAGCGCAGATCTTGTTAACAAGCTCTCGTTTTGTAATTGTATTAGCCATAAGTTTTTTGCTTTGTTGAAGAAGCCGGAGTGACTATAGCGCATTTTTTAACGTTGTGCACGCAAAAAAAGCGTGTTCCGTCATTTTTTTGCGTCAACAGAGGTAAATTGAGGGTGTTTTAGGGTATTTTAGGTTGACGAAATCATCAAATCAAGGCATTTTAAGGTCGGTATGGCAAATCAACACACTGTTCAGTTGAGCCCGGCAGAGGCAAAATCTTTGCGAAATAAGCTTGTGGAGCGTGCCGGGTACGAGGAGAGTAAGCGGGAGTATGCTGATTTCTGCTTTGAGGGGCCGCGTGTGAATGTGGCGTACTATCCCAAAAAGGGCAGGTTGCTGGTGCAGGGAGCCGGGGCAGATGAGTTTCTGGAGTTTGTTATGCTCATTGACCCTTCCAGTGGAATATCCGCAGCAACCGGAAAACCTGCGACTCCGGCGGCAATGGCTCAGGCCAATATGACGGCCGCACTGGATGAAAGCCCGCATTTTGGTGTGGATGAGAGTGGTAAAGGTGACTACTTCGGCCCGCTGGTAATAGCCGGTGTGTATTCCGACGAGAAGACCGCGGCTCAGCTAGTTAAGCTCGGGTGCCGGGACAGTAAGGCTATTTCTGATGATAGGAAGATTGCAGCCATTGCTGCAAAGGTAATGGCTTTGCCCGGTGTCGCGTACGAGGTTGTTTGTATTGGCCCCAGGCGCTATAATGAGCTTTATACCGAGTTCGGAAATCTGAACCGTTTGCTGGCCTGGGGACATGCCCGGGTGATTGCCGCGCTTCATGAAAAAGTGCCCACGTGCGCGCGCGCACTGAGCGACAAGTTTGCTAACGAATGGGTTTTGCGTATGGCGCTTAAAAAACGCAATGTCCCTATTCGCCTCGACCAGAGGACAAAGGCTGAAAGCGATGTTGCCGTGGCCGCTGCTTCCATTCTGGCACGCGCCCGTTTTGTGAAGTGGATGCAGGAGGCGTCTGCCGCCAGTGGCTGTGAACTCCCCCTGGGGTGTGCGCCTCATGTGACGAAGGCCGCCCGCGCTTTTGTGGCCGCTCATGGCAGTGGCCGTCTGCAGGATGTCGCGAAACTCCATTTCAAAACTACTTCTAAGGTACTCTCTTAAAGTTTAAAAATGGCAAAAGTTAAAAAATAAAAACTTTTATTCAACGGATTGTCTCCGTGCTGTGTCTATGAGAACAAGGGGCAACAATGAGCCCCGCAACAACAAACACATAGACAAGCATGATGAAAAAGCAATTCGTTAAGATGGCCGCTCTGGCGGTGATGGTATTGGGGGTGCTGGGCGCTCAGGCAAGTGCAGCCAGCCTTTCTCTGAACGTGAATCTGGCCAATGGTCAGGTACATGTGGGACTGAGCGATAATAAATGTCACCATGTCCATCAGAAGAAAGTGGTGAAACATGAGCAGAAGAAACACCATGTGGAGAAGAAGCATGACTGCCGACACCACGACAAGCGTAAGTTCGTTGCTCACCAGCAGAATCGCAGAAATCACCGCCGATAAGATATGGACACAGTATCTGAGCCTGATACAGAATAAGCCGCCGTGCAACCCGAGGGTGCACGGCGGCTTTTTAACAGATTGAGTTCAGTATGGCTTTTTATTTGCCGAAGGCAGTCTTGTATACCTGCAACACTTCCTCGCGCGTGCAGGGACGGGGATTGCCGCCGGTGCAGACGTCGGCCATGGCTGCGTCTGTCAGAGCCTCCAGGTCTTCTTCCTTCACGCCGATTTCTGCCAGTGTCTGCGGAATCTTAACATCAACAGAGAGCTGCTTAACGGCATCGATGGCTGCCTTGCGATACTCTTCCTGGCTCATGGTGTCTACGCCCTGTACTCCCATGGCACGGGCAATTTCGCGGAACTTCTCGCCGGTGTAGGGTGCATTGTACTCCATCACATAGGGCAGTAGTACGGCGTTGGCCACACCATGAGGCGTATTGTAGAAGGCACTCAGGGGGTGAGCCATACCGTGTACCACGCCAAGCCCCACATTGGAGAAGGCCATGCCGGTCATGTACTGTCCCAGAGCCATGCCTTCGCGGCCGTCCGGGTCGTTCACCACAGCCTTACGCAGGTTCTTGGCGATGAGCTCCACCGCCTTGATGTTGAGCGTGTCGGCAAGCTCCCATGCAGCCAGAGTGGTGTATCCTTCGATGGCATGGGTAAGAGCGTCCATACCAGTGGCGGCTGTAAGGCCGGCGGGCATGGAGGACATCATGTCGGGGTCAACTACAGCGACAACGGGGATGTCGTGCGGATCCACGCAGACGAATTTGCGGCGGTTGGCCTCATCGGTTATCACATAGTTGATGGTTGTCTCTGCGGCAGTTCCTGCGGTGGTGGCCACAGCAATAACGGGAACGCACTTGTTCTTGGTGGGAGCCAGGCCTTCTAGGGATACGACGTCGGCAAACTCGGGGTTGTTGATGATGATGCCGATAGCTTTGGCCGTGTCCTGCGGAGAACCGCCACCAATGGCAATCATGTAGTCAGCCCCGGCAGCCTTGAATGCCTCTACGCCGGCCTCTACAACGGCAACGCTGGGGTTGGCCTTCACTTTGTCGTAAATCTCGTAGGCGCAACCGGCTGCATCCAACAAATCAGTTACCTTGGTTACAACGCCGAAGCGCACCAGATCGGCATCTGTCACTACCAGAGCTTTGGCAAAATTTCGATTCTTTACCTCGGTCACAATTTCCTGGATGGCACCATGGCCGTGATAACTTGTCTCGTTCAGAATAAAGCGTTTTGCGGACATGTGAGCAGTCTACCTTAAAATGAATCGGAATGCAAGCTCTTTTCTCCACCGTCAAAAAAAATGCTTGTCTGACGTAAATTCGGATGGACAAATCCGCTTGCTCAGGGTAACATAGCAGCGCGTCCAGTCAATCTTTACGTCTGATAAATATAAACCTTTTACTTCTAAAATCTTATGTCCTTCATGATGCCTAATAACCGCAAGAAGACCGGTCCTGCTACCGTACCAGCCAGCTCTTATGATACAGATGTTCCTCCGGAGTGGAAAATCAACGATACCCCGGAAGTAGCTCCGGAGATTCAGGGTGGTATTTTCGGTGCTGCGCGCGAGGAAGATGTGCAGGCTCCTTTCGGGCTGAACACCGGTGCTCCTGTTGCCATGGCCAGCTCTCGCAACGTTCTTAATTCCGATGTCGCCGTGGTGGGTGTGCTGCGTTTTACCGATGATCTGCTTGTTGATGGTACGGTAGAGGGCGAAATCACGTCCGAGGGCGAGCTGACTGTAGGTGCCAATGCCGTCATCCAGGCCGGAGCCCAGAATAAGGTTGCCGTGCGAACCAAGAGCGCCATCATCCAGGGCCGTGTGAATGGTGATGTGGTGGTGACGGACCGTGTGGAGCTTACCTCTACAGCGGAGCTTGTGGGTGATGTGACGGCATCCAAGATTTCCATTCAGGAGGGTGCGGTGTTCATCGGGCACTGCATGGTGGGTGTGGCATCTGCTGCCAATATTCCTTCTCCTGCTGCTGCCAAGAAGCCCAAGACAGCCAAGACTCCCGTCAACAATAATCTGCTGGGTTAATCCTGGCGGTATATGTAGACAGCCATGTCGGAGTACAGGACAGAACCGCTTGTTGTGCCTGTATGCTCCGGGCTGTTATCGGAAGGTGAGCGCAACAGACGTGTTGCGCTCACCTCGTTTTCCGGAAAGCTGGCAGAACGTCCCACTGTACCGGAGCGCGACGTTATCTGTTATGAATGTGGCCGCCACACTCTGGTGCCCCGTGCGGCTCTTTCTTCCCGCTGTACTCATTGCCACGCACATCTGCGTATGACGGATGTTGTGCTGCGGCATGGGGCTCAGAGGCTTACTGTTCGCACGCTGGGAGATGTTACAGTGCAGGCAGATGCACAACTTTCTCAGCTTTCTGTTGTATGTCGTCATTGTTATCTGGAGGGGCGCGGCTCCGGTAGTTTTCGATGCGAAGGTACACTGCGAGTCGCTTGCAGTAATCGTATCGAGGGTTCTGTGCAGGCCGACACGCTTGTGGTGGAGCGTGGGAAAGAACTGATATTGACCCAGGGCGCTACGGTGAATGTACTGGAGGTATATGGCAAGGTAACGGGCCGAATCGTGGCGCGTACCCGAGTGGTGCTGCACCGCGGTGCGGAGCTGCATGGCAATTGCTTTGCCCCCACGCTGGAGCAGGCTGCGGGAGCAAAACACCGCGGCGAGTGGAGTCGGTCTGCAAGTGTTTGATTTTGCAATGGATATACGTATCACAGGAGCTTCTCAGAACACGCTGCAACATGTTGACCTGGTGTTGCCCTCCGGCAAGATTATTGCCCTGATGGGGCCCAGTGGCTCCGGCAAGAGTACGCTGGCCTATGATACACTTTTTGCGGAGTCGAGGCGGCGTTTTCTGGATTGTCTGTCAGCGGGAGCACGCCGCTTGCTGGCTCGCCCGGAAAAGCCACGGGTGGATGCTATAGATGGCCTGCCGCCGGCTCTGTGTCTGGAGCAGCACATGCCCGCTGCACACAGCCGTGCCGTGTTGGGTTCCATTACGGAAATCCTGGATTACCTGCGAATTATTTATGCGGCTATCGGTGTACCCCATGACCCCGTAACCGGTGTCCGCCTTACCCGCCTGAGCCCGGAGGAAATTGTGTGTGCTCTCTGTGCATACCCGGAGGGGACGCGTATGACTCTGCTGGCACCACTGCCTCTCGCATTTACTCAGGAACCGGAGAGTAGCATTCTGCAGCTTCGCAAGGCCGGCTATCTGCGTGTGCGTGTGGATGGAACTATCTGCGAGCTGGAAGAACTGGAGCAGCATCCGCCTGCAGAGAATGCATGCTGTGAGCTGGTGGTGGACCGCATTGTTCTGCGCAGCGGCAGCGAATCCCGCGTGGCAGACTCTGTGCAGGCGGCACTGCGGCTCTGGCCCGATGAACTGCGTGCGCTCCTGCAGCCCAAGGAGGAAGAGCCGCAGCTTCATTGCTTCCACACCCGCTATCGCAATGCGGAAACAGGGTTTACACTGCCGGAGCTTTCACCGAGGCTTTTTTCCCATTATTCATCTCATGGTGCCTGTCCTGAGTGTGAAGGTACGGGCGTGCAGGCGGGGAAGAATGATTCGTGGCAGATGTGTCCGGCCTGCAAAGGCATGCGCCTGAATCCCACGGCTCTGGCGGTAACTCTTTCATTCGGTGTGCAGGAACTGAATCTCGGCGCATTCTGCCGTCTCTCAGTGCAGAAGAATCGCCATCTTTTGCAGCAGCTCAGCATACCGGCACCGTTTCAGCAAGCTCTCAGCACGGCGCTTCAGGAGCTTAACCGCCGCCTGGATTGCCTGATAGAGCTGGGGCTTGGTTATCTCTCTCTTTCCCGGTCTGCGTCCACTCTTTCCGGTGGTGAGATGCAGCGTGCGCGGCTTGCCGGACAGATTGGAGGTGGACTTTCCGGCGTGTTGTACATATTGGATGAGCCGACCATAGGCCTTCATCCATCGGAGACCGCCCGCCTTATCACGGCGCTCAAACGTCTGCGTGACAAGGGTAATACCATCCTTGTTGTGGAGCATGACCCTCAGCTGCTGGCCGAAGCCGATTGGCTGGTGGAGATGGGGCCGGGAAGCGGCCCGGATGGCGGAACAGTGGTGGCCGAAGGGCATTATGAGGAGTTTCTGACAAGGGTGGATTCTCCCACCGCAGCTTGGCTTTCGGGGCGAAAGTGTTTTGCTGAGGCAGAGCCTGTAGACCTGTCTGTCTGCAAGTGGGCGGAATTGAAGCATGCCAACGCCCGTAATCTGAAGGACGTGACCCTGCGGCTCCCGCTGGGCGCCTTCACCTGCCTGAGCGGGCCGGGCGGTTCCGGTAAGAGCACATTGGTGCATGAGTGTCTGCTGCCGGCCATGAAGGCGGGGAATGTGGCAGGGGCGGAAAACTGGCGAGCTGTGCTGCTCAATCAAAGTCCTCTAGGGAGTACGCCTCGCTCTACACCGGCTACTGCTACCGGCCTGCTGGATGTGCTGCGTCTGCTCTATGCTGCTCTTCCGCTTTCCCGGCAGCGTGGATATAATGCGGCGCGTTTTTCTCTCACCTCGCGCGGCGGTCGTTGTGAGCGCTGCTGCGGTACCGGGTTGCTGCAGGTGGACATGAACTTCCTGGCAGACCTCTACACGCCCTGCGATGCCTGTAACGGTACCCGCTATAACCGGGAAACCCTGGAGGTGACATGGAGGGGGAAATCCATTGCCCAGGCCCTTGCCCTTACAGTGGATGAAGCTTTGGATTTTTTTGCTCCCATTCCGGCAGCCGTGGGCATTCTGCAGGCTCTGCATGACATTGGTCTGGGCTACCTTCCGCTGGATCGCTCCGTTACGACGCTCTCCGGTGGAGAGGCACAGCGCGTGAAGATTGCCACCTATCTGGCTAAAGCTGCTCCTAAACGCGGGCGCAAAGAACAGGAAAAACTGCTTTTCATACTGGACGAACCAACAACGGGACTGCATTTCCGAGAGGTGGACATGCTCCTTCGTGCTCTTTACCGTCTTCGTGCAGCCGGCCACACAGTGCTATGTATTGAGCATCATCAGGGCGTTCTTTTCCGGGCCGATTACCTCATCGAACTTGGCCCCGGCTCCGGCGATGAGGGAGGCTCTATCGTATATAGTGGTATTCCTTCTTGCCATCTGCCCGACAACGCGCTATAATGATTTTATGAGTGAATGCAGTAGAGAGATAGATCGCGAGGCCCTGACGGCTGCCATCATTGAGCTTAACTCCATGAGCCCCTGTGATGGTGTTATCATGACCCGCGAGGGAAAGGTAAAGGTGGGCTATGAGGCGGATGAGGATTTCCTCTGCCTGCTGATACCCTCGGGCGTTCTGGCTCGACAGCTCACAGCAGACGGACTTTCTTCCTATTCCGGTAAAGAGCTGAAAGCCTGGGCGGATAAGTATGATGTGGAACCTCTGCTGGAGAAGCTGAGCCGGATGCAGGGGTAAGTGCCGGATGCGTGGCGCAGCTTTTCTGAGCACTTGCTGTTTGAGAGCAAATCCTGAAGCGGATGCCGGATAGTACAGTACCCGGAGATTCATTATTCCGCCTTGTCGAGGAGCCTGTCGAGCAGGGCCAGGACAACGTCACCGGTTTCGCGGAGGGATTGAGGGCAGATACGTTCCATGTTGTCGCGCTCGGTGTGCCACCAGCTGCTGCCGGTGAATTGAGCAATGAGGTTGAGCGTCTGTACTCCGGCGCGCTCAAATGGAAGGTGGTCATCCAGGTAGCCGCCGGGGTGACCGGTCCAGCGTCTGGGGGAAAGCTTCAAATCCGCAATAACCTCTTCGTACACGGCCAGCATCTCATCGCTGGTGTCTGCCAGGGGAATGGCAATCGTCTTGTTGCGTCCGCCTACCATGTCGAGGTTAATCTGGTAGCAAGGTAAGCCGTTTTCTCCACGGCGCATCACATCGTACCGGGAGCCGTAGAGGCCATCCTGTTCGGTCATGTTGCGGGCGAAAGCTTCCTCGCCATCGAAGAATACAAGCTCCACGGCTGCGGCCTTTTGTGGTGTGGCTGCCAGAATGCGAGCCAGTTCCAGCATAGCGGCGGCAGCAGAGGCGCCGTCATCGGCCCCAACAAAATTCTCGCTGATGCCGATTTTGGTGTCGATATGGCAGCTGATGAGTATGCGGCGTGTGTCTTGCGCATTCCCGAATGTTGCGTGAAGATTGACCATTTTCATCCCGTTGGAAAGGGAGAAGGGTTCTTCCTTCACCTGCCAGCCCGCAGCCTGCAGGTGCTTGCTGAGGTAAGCCAGCTGTTGGCCGTAAGCGGGGGAGGCACTTGGGCGAGGCCCGAGGCTGCACAGATAATTGCAATGAGCATAGGCATTGGCCCCATTATAATACGGCGTGGCCGCAAGCTGTATGGCCGGGGGCGGCACCTGCGGGGTGGATTCCTCGCAACCACTGCACAGAAGCAGCGGCACTGCAATCAACAGGGGCAGGGTGGCTCTCATGAAAACCGGACAGGTGGGGGAAATCAGAGCTGGGCGTTCACGCCGAAGAGTTGCAGGATTCGTACCAGCTCATCGCGCCCCACATAGGAGATTTCGATGACGCCGTTGCTCTTGCCCTTCATGGCGATGTTGACCCGGGTACCGAAGTCCTGGGAAAGCTGCTGGCAGACGGATTCGTAGGCGGCAGGAAGCGTCTTGCCGACGATGGCAGGACGAGCCGGATCCGGATTAAGAATGTCCTTAACAAGCTGTTCTGTCTGTCGGACGGTAAGTCCTTGCTTTACAACGCGAGTGGCGGCATTCACCTGCAGCGTCTCATCCTTGAGCTGAAGGAGTACTTTGGCGTGTCCTACGGAGAGAGCTCCATTTTCCAGCATATCGCGGCAGGCGGGGGCTAGCTCCAGCAGGCGCACCATGTTAGCCACAACCGCTCGGGATTTGCCTACGTGCTGGGCTATGACCTCCTGCTTCATGCCGAAGCGAGTCTGCAGCAGGCGGTACTGCTCGGCCTCTTCCAGCGGCGTGAGATCCTCGCGCTGCAGGTTTTCGATGAGTGCAAGTTCGGCCACTTCGCGATCGGTGGCTTCCATTACAACGACTTTTGCTTCCGGCATCGCCAGGCTGCGCATGGCACGCAGACGTCGTTCACCGGCAATGAGTTCGAACTTGCCGGCAACCCGGCGCACTACCAGGGGCTGCACGAGGCCGCGTTCTTTGATGGAAGCGGCGAGTTCGGCTATCTGTTCTTCGTTGAAGGTACGGCGCGGCTGGAAGGGTGAGGGCAGAATTTCATCTACCTTGACGAGAAGGACACGGCTCTCATCTACTTCTGCTTCAGCATTTGCGGCAGCGCGAGCCTCGTTTTTTCTTATCAGGGCCCCGAGCCCTTTTCCTAAAGCTTGTCGTGACATATTGGTGTGCGCCCATTCTACCTTATTCAGCGGGCGAATGCAATCTCTTTTTGTGCTTTTTTACACAAACAGGAAGCGAAGCCTTGTATGGACTTCGCTTCCTGTTTTAGTTGCTGAGAATCAACGATTCCGGCAGCTTATTTTTTACTCTTGCCAGAGGCGGGGGTCAGGCTGATTCTGAAAGCCTTGGCGGGTTGCTCTTTCCAGGATGTGCAGGTCATGCTGCCGCTCAGCTTGCCATCGGCATCCAGTGTCAGCAGAAGCACACCATCCTTGGCATCGAAAACCTCGGCTGTGGGCTGATCCGGGTCGTAGTAGCCATCGTAGATGTTGATGTCGACCTTGGAGGTGCCGGCATCTGTTTTGCTGAACTCGCAGCGGCCGGAGATGTCCAGCTTGGCCTCGGGCAGTTTTGTGTCGTACACAATACCGATAAACTGTACCGAGTTCTCGAACTTCTCGGCCTTACTGATTTCGATGGAAATTTCACCGAACTTGGTGTCGCGTGTCCATTCACCGGAGAAAACCTTACCTGTGGCAATGCTGTTAATGCAGTGATTAATCCACTGTTCTTTCTCTGCTGCCGCAGCTGTAGCAACCTCGGATGCCTTGCGGGCTTCTTCTTCCATGCGTGCCTTGTATTCAAGCCAGGTCTTGCGGGCTTCTTCCTCGCGGTTGTGTATGTAGGGGGCTGCAGCCTGGTCGAAAGTGGCGATTTTCTCGCGGATTTCCTTCTTGCGATTTTCCTCGAATTCGGGGGTCAGTTTGGCAGCATCTGTGGGCAGTGCGCTTTCCGGGATGACGCTGTCGGGGGCAGGAAGGTTGACCGTCTGCAGTGCAACGTTGGAAAGTACCCAGCCGTTTTCTGCCTTGTCTGCCTGCATGGTAGCCGTGACGGTGAGCTTGCTGCCCGCGGGGGTAGCTACAGTGTAGAGGGAGGACTCGGCAAGTTCCTTGAGCTCGTTGGCCAGCTGCTGCAGGTTGTCGGGCAGGGGGCGTGCCACGCGGTCGGCATCGCTGATGGTATCTGTAGGGGCTCCAATCTGCAGCAGGTAGGCAGAATTGGGCTGCATGGCGGCGTTGGCGCTCTGGTTCATGGCCTTGCGCTCTTCATTGAAAGCAGCCGGTGCACTTTCTTTCTGATAAAGGTTTTCGCTGACGGTGAGCTCTACCGTAGCGGTGAGTTGCAGTGCGCCTTCGGCTGTTGTAGCCGTATCGGAAGTGATGGCACCCTGTGCCAGCCAGGGGTAGTCCGAGAGCTGCGGCATAACGGCTGCTGCGATGTCATCCGGAGTGGGTGTTGTCGGCACAGTAGCCTCCGTCACATCCGGGGTTTTTGAGTCCTGTGCGGATGGTTGCTGGTCTGCCGGCTTGCCTGAGAAGAAGTCCGGCAGCTTCTCATCGCAGGAAGGCAGAGTTGCTGCCATTGTGGCAGCCAGGGCTGTATAAATAAGGCGCGTTTTCATGTTTCTGAAAGTGGCGTGATTCGGGACGTTTCCGTCCATTGTAACTCCATTATTCTGTATTATTTTCTATGTTTTGTCAAGCATTCTGCATGCGGCAGAAGCGAGTATGACCCGCATTTGTATTCATTACTGCTTGTCTGGGGTGGTATTTTCACTATTAGGCGAATCTTTGCGGAAGAATCCCCAGTCTGCCACACTGGGGAATGTCGGCATATTGACGGTGCCCAGGCGTGCGCGCAGCAGGAACCAGAGCTTGCGGAAGTTGTTCACGCTGTAGCGGCGTTCGAAAACGCGATACTCATCCGTCTGCATTTTCTGCAGAATGGTGTGGTAAATGAGGCTCATAGCCTGTGCGGGGATGAGGGCGTTGCGATCCTCTACGGAGAGCTGCTGGTACAGTTCCTCTGCCTCGCAGAAGTATTTTTCTGCCAGTGCGGCCTCGTAGGCGAGCAACTGGCGCATGCGGTAATTGTAGCGCTGCTGGCGGATGTCATCCTGCGTCACGCCGAAGAGTTCCATGTCATCCGCGGGCAGGTAGAAACGGTTGTATTTGCGGCAGTCCTCTGCTACGTCTCTCAGAATGTTGACGAGCTGGAGGGCGTTACCCAGAGCTATGGCATAGTTTTTTGCCGCGGGGGAAGCCCCCATGACGGTGGCACTGGTAATGCCTACGCAGGCGGCCACCTTGTAGGCATAGGCCATCAGTTCCTTGCGGTTTGCCGGCTGTTTGGGGGCTATATCGCCACGGCAGCCGTCAATAAGTTCCAGCATGGGGGCAATGTCGAGCTGAAGCTCACTTACGAGTTTCTGTACCTCCATCTCGATACCCTCGCGGGCTTCGCGTTTCAGGGAGATGATGTCCGTCCAGCGGTTCAGGGCACTGTGGCGCTCTTCCGGGGTCATGCCCGGCTCGTCCACAATGTCATCCACGATACGGCAGAATGCATAGAACTGTGCCATGTGGATGCGTTTTTCATCCGGCAGGTCCATGAGGGTGAACGCCAGGTTGGATTTGGCGTTGCGTGTGATGGTATCAGATTCGGCCATGTTGTTTCAAAATAAGGCTGGTGTTTGCAGAGAATGGGAGATTACTCGATGCTGCCCCAGTGGCTGCTGAATGGCCAGAGGGTGAGACATGCCGGCCCCAGCACGTTGAACTGGTGCACCGGCCCCCAGTAGCGGGAATCTTTGGAATTGATGGTGTTATCGCCGAGTGCGAGATATTCGCTTGCGTTGGGGTCCTCATTATGACGGCGCAGGGAGACGGGGCTGCCTTCCCTCATGTAGGCCTGGTAGTAAACGGAGGCGTCCCTGAGGCGGTTAAGCGCATTGTAACCGGTGCTGTTATGGGGCGCCCTGCAAGTCGCCACCCGGGCGATGGGGCCTGTAGTGACAGCTTGCCCATTTACAATCAGATGTGGGGTATCAATGCCTACCGTATCTCCCGGCAGTCCGCAGAGGCGCTTGATGTAGTGGCTGGCCCGACTCTGGTCCGGCATCGCTGCGGGCACATCTGTGTTGATTCCCCGAGTGTCGAAGACGAAGGTCTCTCCGCGTTGCGGGCTGCGGAAATGGTATGCCATTCGGTTGACGATCACCATATCTCCGGCGTCGAAACGAGCGTTAACAACGTACTCTCCCGGCATGAGCATACGCCCCAGTTTGCCTTCTTCGCGCAGGTATTCAGCTACAGCCCCGCTGGCACAGGGAACTGTGGCCTGGCTGCCATCGCTGAAGATGACCCTCGTACGGGTGAAGAGCGGGATGATGCGGGGGTATCGCTCTGTACGCAAATCCACTATTTGCTTGGGGGTATCCACCGTAACACTGCAATAGCTGCTGCCCAGTGTAATGGCCTGCCACACGCGGGCGAGGGCAGCCGGCGGCTCCTGTCCCGGCTCCAGCGGGTGAACGGTGATGCCGTTGAGGGTTGGCTGCATAGAGCCGGTGGGAATGCGGAAGGGCTGTGCATAGTATGTGCGAATGCCCAGGAAGATGACCATGATGACGAAGAAGGACTCCACGGTCTCCACCCAGGGGTTGCGTTTGAAGCCTCGCAGGTTCTCCCCCAGAGCGTGGGTGTTCTGGGTCGCGGCAATTGTGTCCGTTTTGTTCCAG
The DNA here is from genome assembly GCA_017415555.1 of Akkermansia sp. Taxonomy (GTDB): domain Bacteria; phylum Verrucomicrobiota; class Verrucomicrobiia; order Verrucomicrobiales; family Akkermansiaceae; genus Akkermansia. The sequence continues at coordinate 31,152 of JAFQGF010000055.1, read as the reverse complement.
GTGAGAAGGGCTTTTTTCAAACGTGTCAGCAGAGCCAGAATTTGCTCCCGGTTCTCCGTTGTCAGGTGCGGTGTGTTGTAGTTATAGTAGCGAAGCAGGGCATTACGCGCCTCGCATCCCTTGCGCCGCCAGGTGGGCGTAAACCAGGAAAACAGGCAATCGGCAAACCAATTCAGAGTTTTGAGTAAGTAGCGCATCATTATGTATGCGCCCTATTCTACACGACTCCACCGGAAATGAAAGCCAAAAATGCCCACTGCCGCAATTATTGCGCCGTTAAGGTCTGTACGGTGTCCCGGGCGGGCGGTTCTTCGTTTCCAAAGCTCAGCCCGGTGTACATGAGTGCCAGCATCACGATGGCGGCCCCTATGCGGTACCAGCCGAAAATGGCCAGGCTGTGGCGGCTCAGGTAACTGACCATCCACTTGACAGCTACCACGGCGCTTATCCAGGCTGTCAGCGTGCCGGCAAGGAGCGGTCCCCAGCCGAACTGGCTGAGCATTTCGTTTCCGTGTTTTGCTGCATCGTGTACGGTTGCAGCTCCCAGCGTTATCAACCCCAGCAGGAAGCTGAACTCTACTGAGGCGGCTACGCTCAGCCCGGCAAAAATGCCGCCCAGCATGGTCATCAGGCTGCGACTGGTGCCCGGGCACATGGCAATACTCTGCATCAGTCCGATTTTCAGTGCGCCCTTCCAGTCCAGTTCGTCCAGGGACTTGCCGGTAAATCCTTTACCGCTTTTTTTGCGGCGGCGCACAAAGAGCAGAATCACTAACCCTCCCAGAGCCCAGGTCGTGGTGACGGTGGGGGCATTGAATAATACGGACTTGATGAAGTCGTTGAATAGAAGCCCTAACACCAGTGCGGGCATGAACGCCACTATCATGTTGACTAGCAGGCGGGTGCCGGCCGGATAGACTATACCGCCTTCCGGGGTGCGGCCAGTGAGGGCTTTGGCTGTGGTGAGGCAGCCGGCGATGATGCTCTTGATGCGGTTAAAGTAGAGTCCGACGACGGCTATGATGGCGCCGCTCTGAATGCAGATATGGAAAGCTTTGATGGCTTCGGAATTCGGGATTCCCATCAAGTGCTGCGTAATGATGAGATGCCCGGTGGAGCTGATGGGCAGATACTCCGTCAACCCCTCCACAATGCCCAGAATGATGGACTCAAGGATGTTCATGTCGGCCGAATCTGTACCTTATTTTGCCGAAAAGGTCAATCATAAAACGAAAAAAAGCCCGGTTTTGACACGAAAAGCAAAAAAAGGGTTGAAGCGAGCGGGGAAATCTGCTATTTATAGTGACGTATTTTAGCGTTCGATAATTTTTCGTTGATATGAAGACTTTCTGCAGCAGGCGCGCCGGTGGTTTTACTCTGGTGGAGTTGATGGTTGTGATGGCTATTATCGGTGTGATGATGACTATGGCAGCCGGAGTTTTGAGGGATGCCGGCAAGGGTCGTGGGCTGGATTCCGGTGTGGATATGCTTGAAAGTCTGGTGCGGGAGGCTCGCGCCACCGCGCAGGGAAATGACTGCTACACCCGTCTCATTATAGCAAAGGATGAGAAAAACATGAGCCAGGACTCCCGCCACCTGCGCTACATGACCGTGCAGATGAAACGTAAGAATGAGAACACCAAGGGTACTTACGATGGAACGGATGTTGCCGGCGAGGGCGTGTGGGTGTCTACCTCCGCCGGTGTGACTCTGCCGGCTGGTGTCTACTTCAGCCCTACCTATAGTACGACGGTGAAGTGGATGGATAACGCCGGCGGTGATATGCTGGGGCAGGAGGTGACGCGTCTTTCCGGCAAGGGGCAGACGGCAGTGTATTACATTGAGTTTGATGAAAAGGGGCGCTATGTCACGCCGCAGTCCGACCCTCTCAATACCACGCCGGGGCAGCGCCTGGTCGTTATCAGTGGACGCCGCGGTACCGGCCCCCGTGCCAAGGATGGTGTGATTCCCTCGGATTTTGATTCCCTGCGTCGCCCTGCTGCGGCTCGTGGTATTGTGGTGTGGCCTACGGGCGATATCAGCCAGCTTCGCACCACGCGACAGGTGTACGATATGGATTAAGAACTGACGCTTTTTTTTGATATGAAGAAAAGAATTGCAAGCCGTTGTTGCGGCTTTACCTTGATGGAGACACTCCTTGCGGTTGCACTGGTGGGTACTCTGGTTTCCATATTCCTTACGGTGTTTGTACCGGCTCGCGGCATGGTTCAGCAGGCCCTCACCAAGCAGGAGGCAGAGCGCATTACCGGTATTCTGCGGGCGGAGATGGGAACAATCCGCCCCAATGAACGCGCCGGTGCCAATGATAAACGTTCTTCGGATGGTAAGTACCTGACTGCGTTTGATAAGGGCTTCTACTGGCTGCAGAAGAGCAAGCGCCCCTCTACATCCATTGTTATTTTCTCTTACCGTGCCAACACGAGTAAGGGGCAACGCCCGGATGGTTCCTATCCCGCCGTGCCCGCCGTCAAGGCTGTGCCCGGTAAGAATTCTCAGCTCGTATCCATGGCATGCCCCATGAACAGCCGTCTGCATAAGGACGATATCAAAGATGCAGTGGGGCCTGCTTTCATAGTGAAGATGACTCAGCTGCGTCGTGAGGGGAACAAGGGTGAGTTCAAGATGGCTGCCAATCCCGGCGTAATTGCTGAATCCACGGCCCCGGAGGACTATTATTCCAAAGACGAGAAAAATCCCTGGGGTGGAACTGTTTTCTACCGTGCAGATTTCTACTACATGTCTCCCCCAAATCCGGCTCGTTACAAGGATCGTACCTGGAAGCGAATGGGGCGTCCGCTTTTCTCTGCTAACATGTCTTTCCATCGCTGAAGAACACACATTTTACACCATCTCTCATGAAGACAAGGATAAACAAGCGTTACCGTGGTTTTACTCTGGTGGAACTGATTGTTGCCATGGCTATTACTGCCGGCCTGGTGGTGGTCATTATGCAATTGACGAATCAGGGCGTGGCTCTCTGGAAGAAGGTGCAGGAGGATGTGAGCACCAGTACCAGCGGTCGTGTGGCTCTGCAGACAATGTCTCACGACCTGGAATCCTTCCAGATGAAAGGAAACAACAGGTATGAGTGGCTTTTTGCCAAGACGGAGCAGGAGCATAGGGGGGGGGCCATTCCCAAGGGGCTTCAGATTCCCCGTTCCGTGCAGTTCGTGTTCTTTGCCTGCGCTCCCGATCGTAATCCGGCCGTTAGCAGCAGCACTTCGCTTCGCAATAACTATCGCGGAGCTCGTGCTCACAATATGGATACCCAAGGCGATGTGAATGCCGTGGGATATCGTCTCATGTATCGAGACCAGGTGCTTAATCTGGATGCAAACGAAAAGGAAAAGGGCATTTTCCCCATTTTCTCTCTGTATCGTCTTGTTGTTCCACCGCGCGAGGCATATGAAAAGCTGATGGGGCAGTCCAGTCTGCAGGCTGCGTATGTGCCATTCGAGCGCCAGGAGGAGGATAACTTCCTGTGCGAAAATATTGTCGAGCTCAGTCTTGTGTTCAATATCGAGTATGTTTCTAGCGAGGCTGATGCTGAGAGTGGGCAGGTTGGCTATGAGAGTGTGTCTATTCCCGTCATTTCCTCCAGTTCGTCCACAATGGGTAAATCCATTTCCGTGTATGGAGACCGTATAGTTGCCGGCCCCAAGACGTACCGCAACGCCCGTATTGTCTCTGCTTCCATGTCCATAACGGTACTTACGGAGGAAGGTGTGAGCCTCATTGAACAGATTCGTCAGGGGCGTCGCCGTGCACCCAAGCCTCAGGATTTCTTCCGCTCACACACCCGCGCTTTCTCTGCTGAGGTGCTTCTGCCTCAGCCTATCTGATTTTTCTGCCTTGTGTTATGGGGTTTGATATGCAACAGCCTGTGCCTGATGCTCTGCTCCCGCAGAACATTAAGCTCTGGTGCGACCCCATCCCCCGTGGTGGCTATGAGAATATGGCTGCGGATGAGTTGTTGAGTCGTCGCCCGGAGGCCTGGCTGCGTATCTATGGCTGGGCGCGTCCTGCTGTGAGTTTTGGTTATTTTGATTCCACTCCGGTGGCAGCCTCAATTTTTCCCGGCGAGGGGATTGAGTACATCCGCCGTTGGACGGGGGGTGGCATAGTGGACCATCGGAAAGGGTACACATACACAGTGACGCTTCCGGCGAAGGAGGGGTGCATGTACCCGCCGGCGGATCGCCTCTACAAGTGGATTCATGGTGCGCTGGCTGTTGCGCTGCAGGCTTGTGGAGTAGAGTGTACGCTGCTGGTGGAGGATGCTCCCGATGGTGGACGGGCATGCTGGGCCAGTCCTGTGGCGAGTGATATTGTGGACGCTGCCGGTCATAAGTTGGCCGGTGCCGGGCAGCGGCGCTATCGTGGTGCAGTATTGCACCAGGGGCTTATTCAGGAATGCGAACCTGCGGAAGGTTGGCCCCGGCTGCTAGCGCGTGCACTTGCTCCGGGAGTGGAAGAAGTGTTCGGGGAAGAACCCTGGTCCGGTTTTGCTGATGAAGTGGCGGAACTGTGCCGAACAAAATATTGCACCGAGGCGTGGAATGACGAAAGTCATGGCCGCCGGAGACACGATTTTTCATGAGTGATGATATGTACAGGTGGCGACTGAATGTAGCCGCTGTGATTATGGATTCTGCAGGCAATCTCTTGCTGGCTCGCAAAAGCCCGGAGAGCAAGCATCTGCATTTTCCCCAAGGCGGGGTGCATGATGGAGAAACGTATCAACATGCCATGGAGCGCGAGGTCGAGGAAGAGGTGGGGTTGCCCCCTAGCTCCTACGAGATTGTGGCACGCTGGGGGGGGCTGCGCTATTTTTACAGGGAGAAGAACCGAAAAAGTGATGAGTGGGATGGACAGCAGCAGACTTGGTTTCTTCTTCGCTGCCATACAGAGAAACCCGAAACAGATTGTACCTATAGCTCCGAGTTTGATGAGGTAGTGTGGATGCACTACAAACAGGTAAATGCATCCATGTTTGTGTCCTTTAAACGCGAAGTGGTGATGCGTGTGCTGGGACATTTCCTGCCAAAGGGTAATATCCCTCTGCACAAACATTTGCCTATGCTTGATATGGCCGTGGCTTATCGTTACCGGCCAGATCGCCCGCACCCACCCTCCGAAGACCGTAGTTTCTTTGCCGGAGGAAAGGCTGAGATGGTGGCGACTATGGAGGAGCTGCATGCTCGCATGATGCATGCTCAGCGGCGGCTTGATTTTTTGTACCGTACAGAGAAGACTCCCCCGCTGCGTATGCTGATTCTCATTTGCGGCCCTCCCGGCAGCAATCGGAAGAGCTGTCTGCGCAGAATTGCCTCCTGTTGTGATCCTCTGCTTACTCAGGCGTTCCGCCCCGAGTGGCAGCCGGAGGAGTATGATATGGTAGCCATCCAGCAGTACCCGGCGGAAAGTGAAATCCGTCTGATGTGCCGCCGCATGCAGGATCGCAACTTTGACCCAGAGCTTATCGATAAGCATGAGATGGAACTCTCCGGTAGCGGAGTGCGTCTTCTGCATTTCCATCTGCATCCGCCCGGTGGTACCTTCCAGGAGCCTGACACCATGTTGCCCTGTTATTACGTGCCTTGCGAGAAAAAATGGTATCGTGATTTCGTCATCACCAACATTATTGTCGAGACGCTCGAAAAATTGCTCGCGGAGTCAGAAAAAATACTCGCCATGCGTGGGTGATAGTGGTATCATGAGGCCATGAAGCGAACTCTCGTTAAACATGCGCTGGCCAGCGATAATGCTCAGGATGCCATCCTGGTGCAGGGGTGGGTGCGTACCCGGCGCGATTCCAAAGCGTTTTCCTTCCTGGAGGTGAATGACGGTACGAGCTTGGCATCCATTCAGGTGATTGCGGATGCCGGTATTCCCGGTTATGAGAATATAGGGAAAATGACCACCGGTGCTTCTGTTTCTGTGCAGGGACGTCTTGTGGAAAGTCCCGGTAAGCAGAAGTGGGAAATTCAGGCAACCTCCATAGAGCTTGTAGGTGGCGCGCCTGAGTCCTACCCCCTGCAGAAGAAGGGGCATTCTCCGGAGTTTCTGCGCACGATTGCGCATCTGCGTCCGCGCACCAATCTGTTCGGGGCCGTGTTCCGCACACGTTCTCGCATTGCCCGGGCGGTGCATCGCTTCTTCATGGAGCGGGATTTCCTCTGGGTCCACACCCCTATCATCACGGCTTCGGATTGTGAAGGCGCCGGCGAGATGTTCCATGTAACGACTCTGGATCCGCTGGCCGAGAACAAGAACTATGAGAAAGACTTTTTCGGTAAGGCGGCAAGTCTTACTGTTTCCGGGCAGCTGGAAGGTGAGACCTTCGCCTGTGCCCTCAGCAATATCTACACCTTCGGCCCTACCTTCCGTGCAGAGAATAGCAACACCTCCCGACACGCTGCCGAGTTCTGGATGATTGAACCGGAAGTGGCATTCTGTGATATCTTCGGGGATATGGAGCTTGCTGAGTCGTTCATAAAATACATAGCTGACACGATGCTGGCAGATGAGAGCGGGGATTTCGACTTCTTCTGCAAATTTGTGGATAAGGGACTGCGTGCCCGTCTGGAAGATGTGAGCAGCAAGCCCTTTGTTCGTTGCTCCTACACTGAGGCTATCGACATCATGCAAGCGAGTGGGGAGAAGTTTGAGTACCCTCCCTATTGGGGCATGGATATGCAGAGTGAGCACGAGCGCTTCCTGACGGAGAAGCATTTCAAGTGCCCGGTCATCGTCTACAATTACCCCAGAGAGATTAAGCCCTTCTACATGCGCCTGAACGATGATGGCAAGACTGTGACGGCCATGGATGTGCTGGTGCCGGGTATTGGCGAGATTATTGGTGGCAGTCAGCGCGAGGAACGCTTGGATGTGCTGGAGGGTAACATTGCCCGCCTGGGTATGGATGCTGATGCTTATTATTGGTATAACGACCTGCGCCGCTATGGCACTGTGCCTCATGCTGGCTTTGGTGTGGGCTTCGAGCGTCTCATCATGTTTGTGACCGGCGTACAGAACATCCGCGACGTCTTGCCGTATCCGCGTACACCTCGTAACTGTGAATTCTGATATGGAACTGACACCTGTACTAGCACAATTCGGTTCTCCGAGCCAATGGCTGATTTTTCTCGCTGTTGTTCTGGTTGTTTTCGGAGCCCGCCGCTTGCCTGAGATTGCCCGCAATCTCGGCCGCAGCCTTGGCGAATTTAAGAAAGCTCGCAAGGAATTTGAGGAGGAGCTCCGCAAGGCAGAAAGTGACTCCTCTCCTCAGAAGAAGGATAAGGATTCAGACTGACGCTTGCGCGGAGATGCTTTTTTACGGGGTAGTCCTTTTCTTGCGACTACCCCGTAAGTTTTTTTGCAAATCTGCAAGCCGGTTTAGCGGAGAGTCGGAGAGCAGGTGCCCGGTAAGTTGAAATTTGCCCGGGGGTCACAGATAATCTGACAACAGCTATATAGCAAGGGGCGCTACATTGAGCGCCCCTTCCGTGTATGTGTTCTGTAGAAAGCAGGGGTTACTCCTGCGCGGTAGGACAGGGGATGATTTTGTCGCAGCAAAACTGAGAGTTATTCTCGCCCTTCATGTCCTCCAGAGTATAGCTCTTGAGATAGTTAACGATGACGTCGCGAAGTCCTGTCCAGAGAGGAAGCGTGTTGCATTCTTTGTGCAGGGGGCAATAGTTGGTCGGGGTGGAGAGGCACTGGACGGTGGAAAGGTCACCCTCAGAAGCTCTCAGTATTTCGTATACTGTGTATTCTGCGGGTTGGCGTGTAAGGTGGTAGCCGCCGGATTTGCCGCGTATGCTTACAACAAGCCCGGCGCGCAACAGCTGGGTCATGATGCTTTCCATATACTTGAGGGTAATCTCCTGGCGCTCGGCAATGGAGCGCAGGGACACCGGTTCACCACTCTTCTGGTGAGAGAGGTCTATCATAATGCGAAGAGCGTAGCGCCCTTTGGTAGAGATTCTCATCATAACGTTTATGTAATTATATATATCATACTATGTACCTGTGGTCAAGAGGAAAACCGCTTTTCCTATAAGAAAAAGCGGTTTTTGTTGAGAAAACGGGGAGCAATCAATCTTATGCAAGGGCTGCACTGAGTTTTTCCACGAGGCTTCGCAGGCCGGGATCGCTTGTCATTTTGTCCTCGATGGTTTTGGTGGCATGAATGACAGTACCATGGTCGCGGCCTCCGAAAGCTGCTCCGATGTCCTGAAGCGAGTTCTGGGTGCAGCGGCGGGAGAGGTACATGGCGAGCTGGCGGGGATGGGCGATGCCGGCGGTGCGGCGGCGTCCGTTGAGGTCAGCCACGCGGATGTTGAATTCCTCAGCCACGCGGCTCTGGATGTCGGCAATGGTGGCGGAGGTGGTGTTTTTCTCTTCGCGGAGCAGGTCGTTAAGCTGTACGCGGGCATCCTGCACGCTGGGGCTCTTCTGGGAGAAGGAGGCGAACGTAGCCAGGCGGATGAGGGCGCCTTCAAGTCGGCGTACGGAGCGGGAGATGTTCTTGGCGAGGTATTCGAGCACTTCGTCAGAGATGAGGGTGCTCTTCCAGGTGCGGCGCTTCTTGCGGAGGATGGCGAGGCGTGTTTCGTAGTCCGGCACGTTCAGTGCGACGGTCAGGCCCTGCTCGAAACGGGAGGTGAGGCGGTCATCCAGTTTGGTGATTTCACTGGCCGGGCAGTCTGCGGAGAGTACAATCTGCTTGCCGCTGGAGAAAAGGGCATTGAAGGTGTGGAAGAATTCTTCCTGGGTTTTACCTTTCTGAGAGAGGAACTGCACATCGTCAATCAGGAGCACGTCTGCCTTGCGGTATTTGCGGCGAAAGTTGCTCAGAGAATCACCCTGGCGGGAGATGGCGTCGATGTATGTGTTGGTGAAGTCCTCGCTGGTGACGTAGAGCACTTGCACGTTTTCGTCTTTCTCGCGGATGGCGTTGCCGATTGCCTGGAGCAGGTGGGTCTTGCCCAGGCCGGAGGCTCCATGTATGAAGAGAGGGTTGTACATGGAGCTGGGGGCGTTGACCACTGCCTTCGCGGCTGCGACGGCGAACTCGCTGTTGGAGCCTACGACGAAACTGTCGAAAGTGTAATCCGGATTAAGCCCGCTGCTGTAGTTTTGCTTTTTGCTGCGTTTGCCGGGCTTCTTTTTATTCTGTTGCTCGGTGCTTGTGAGTTCGACCGCGGCAAAGAGCGGGAGAGACTGCTCTGTTTTGTCCTCGGTCTGCTGCGGCTCGTCATTGCTGTTGGCCGGCAGGAACTCCAGCTCGCGGGCTGCATCGAGCACACGGGCAGCAGAGATTTTGATGTCGTTTGAGTAGTAAGTCTTGACCCAGTCAATCAGCATGTCGGCCGGGTATTCAAGCACCAGCTTGGTGCCTGTGTCGCTCATAAGTTTCAGTTGAGAGATATAAGACTCGAACCCATACTCACCCACATTGCCCTGGCGGCGGACATCCTCTTTGATGTCCTCCCAGAGCTTACTTTCCTTTTCTTTTTGGTTCATTGCTTGTATCCTCGTTTTCCTTTTTCTCGCTTCCCGTTATTTTTCGGCGGGGAAGTGTTGCGGGGTGAAATATGCCATGACTGCCACTTTTGTGAAAGTTTTTTTTCTGCATGCGCCTTCCTGTGATATACCTTAGCTATTGTTCTATGGGCGTTCCACGACTTTTTATTTTTTTTGCCATACCTGATAGATGTAGTTAAGAAAACTTGATATTTATGTCTGGCGTGACAGAAAAACGGTTGTTGCCTGTGGAACAATGTTAGAGAAAGTTGCAAAGCGCACAGTATTAACATACTGAACTAATTTAGGCTTATTAATGCAAAGATGTACTGTGTTAGATTGTGTTAGGGTAGGCTATTGAAAATAAGCGCTTATGCGCGGAAGTGCTGCCAGCCTTGAGAAAGGGGGGTGGCAGGGGCTGTGGAAAGCTCGCCTATGGGGAAAACCGGCTGTGGCAGGTTGTGGAGATTCAGGCTGTTGAAGTCCTGTGGGGTAAGGGTAAAAAGAAGTTCGTAGTCTTCGCCGTCGGAAATGGCTTGTTGTATGCTGCAGCCGGCATGGCAGGGTATTTGCTCCGGGCAAAGTTGATAGGAGCAGCCGCTGGCTGCTGCAAGGCGCGGAAGGTCGGCTCCCAGACCGTCGGAGAGATCCATCATGGCTGTTGGCCGCGGACCATGCTTCATGAAGTGGCGAGCAAGGTTAAGTCGTGGCTTGAAGTCCAGGTGTCTCCCGCTTGGGAAAGAGCCGCCGAGCGGTCCGCTGACGCAGATAATGTCCCCGGGCTTTCCGCCGCTGCGCAGGAAGGCGCGCCCGTGTTCGACGCGCCCGGTGAGGGCCACGTTGATGACGATGCCGTCGTACGGGAGCGAGGAGGTTTCTCCGCCTGCCACAGAAATGCCGTAGAGCGCGGCGCAGGTATTCAGCCCTGTGTAGATACCCTCTGCGGTCTCAACGGTGCGCTGAGGGTGCATCAGGAGGGTTATAAGGGCATATTCCGGTATGCCTCCCATGGCCGCGATATCGCTGACAGCGCGAGCAAGTGCTTTGTACCCCACGCGTTCGGGGGGAGTATCTCGGGTAAAGTGAACAGCCTCCACGACCACATCTGTCTTGAGAAGGGTGTCCCATTCCGAATCCCGCGGTACGACAGCGCAATCATCCCCGGGCCCGGTGAGCATGGGGGCCTGGGTAGTGAGGCGTTGCAGCAGGCGTTGCAGAACTGCATTTTCGCCCAGCTGGTGGAGTGGCGTGGGCATGGAATCAGGCGGATGTCGTCAGGATGGCTACGGTAGAGATAGAATTGAAGAGCATGTGCAGCAGGATGCAGTAACGCAGTGAGCCGGTTTTCTCGTAGAGAATGCATTGCACGATGGCAAAAATGAAAAGTGGCAGCGCCTGCACGAGAGCCATGTGGATAGCGGCAAATAGCAGGGAGGAGGCCAGGCAGGCGGCAAATATGCCGGCTCGTTGTCTCAGGACATTGTAGAGGAAACCTCGGAAGGCAAACTCCTCCATGATGGGGGCGATGACAATGGAGCCGAAACAGAGAGCAATGAGGGTGGACGGCTCGGTTTCGTTGGCCATCATTTCAGTGACTTCCTGCTTTGCCGGGGTATCTGTAAGCTGCATGAGCCATTTTTCCAGACCGCATGCTCCCATTATGCCACAAATGGTATAGATGCAGATGAGCCCGAGGAATACCCACAGTATACAGCGTTTCCGGATGGGGTCTGCCGGTGGTAGCGACATGTAGCGCAGCGCAAATGGCATGTAGATGAGCGTATGCACAATGTTGGTGTACCATGTTTCTATGGTTCCCGGTTCCTTGGGGGTGGACGGGGCGGCAGAGCTCAGACAGGCGTATGCGTAGAAGAGTAGGAACAAGAGTGTGTAAATCTCATCCACCGGTGTGGGGAAGCCGGAGCCGGCAAATCGGGAGATGCGGGGTAGGCGGGTGACGGTGTGCAGGCGCCCCAGTGTTTGTATGCCGGCTCCTATACACCACAGCAGAATACAGATGAACGTGGCTCCCAGCAGGAGGCAGATGTTGACCCACACATAGAGCGGCAAATCGGAAAGAAGAGAAATCATGGCTGTGAAGGGCTGGATAGACTGGTCGATACAGTATAGGCTATGGCTCCGCAGTAGCCCGGAGCAGGGGTGAAAAAACGGACTTCCGGAGCATGGTCGAACAGAGGACGAATGCGACCACTCTGCCAAAGGAAAGGGTAGTTCTGCGCATGCCAGATGCCGGCAGCGGCGTGCTTGACAAGGGCTTCCGCTGCACACCAGCAGGCAAAGAATTCTCCGGGACTGGCACCACGGGCCTGCCAGGCTTGCAGTTGCTGCGGGTGCATGATGCGCGCTGCCAGCTTTTTGGTGGCAGACGTCGGGCGAATCTGTTGAATATCTACTCCGACAGGTGCATTGTGTACGGCAAGGCACAGATAATCCCCGGAATGGCTTTGGTTGAAGTGTAGTGCTGAGTCGGCCAGCTGTGGCTTGCCCAGTTTGCTGTAGGTAAGGGGGAGGCTCTCCGGTGAACGATGCAGCATTCTGCCCAGCTCCCGGCGCAGGTTTGCACGAGCCGCCAGATAGCGGGGGCCCCGCGCTGCTGCCAACTCCAATTCATCCGCGGAAAGCAACGCCTGCTCGGCAGCTCCGGCGGGAAGATCGGCAAACCTGTAGCAGAAATAGGTCATGAAAGTGTGTGGTGCGTGAGGCTGTTTGTGTGGGTGTCGTATACGGCAAAGCCCGGGGCCTGCCGTACACCTGCTATTTCTCCGGGATTGGCCAGCAGCGTCTGCCCGCAGCGTTGTTGCATGGCTGCATGGGTGTGGCCGTAAAAGGCAGCATCGTACAGTCCGCAGTGGGCTGCCTGAGTTGCGGCGGTTGGATAATGAGAGAGGTAGATGCGCCGCCCGTCCAGTTGCAGGTCGCCGGCATCCCCATGGTGGCAAGTGTGGTGAAATTGCTCTGCCAGTCGCAGAAAGCTGCACCGGTCGAACTCATTGTTGCCGAACACCAAGTCAATCCCACCTCGCCATTCCTCGCGCATGGTACGGAAGGTTGAGATTCCCGCCATGTCTCCGGCAAACAGCAGGTGCGTGCACCCCAGCTCCTCCGCTCGGTACAGTGCCGTCAGCAGGTTGTCTGTGTGGTCGTGTATGTCTGCAAACAGGGCAACAAGCATGCTTATGGATGGCGCGCAGTGAATATAGGCGAGAAGGGAATGACTCCTTCGGGTTGTTCGGAGAGGGGGGCTGCCGTCAGGCCATCATCCGATAGATACCAGATGGTCGTCTCGGGCGGCAGATTGCGGAATATGACAACTTTACCCTGTTCGTTCGCATAGCCGATGAAATCCACCCCGACACTCATGAGAGGGGCGAAGTTCTGTTTCATTTCACGGAGGTAATCAGCCCCACTGTTGTTGCGGAACCATTCTGCAAAATCGGCCTCGGCTGCTTCCGTCTGCTGCTTTTTGTTGAGCCAGCAGCCGGGGCGCAGGTCGATGTTGTGTCGTTGCATAATCCTGCGAAATGAGGTGGCATGGCGCCGAAGGGTGGGACTGTATCGGGCTCCTGTCAGCAAACGATGCCTGTGCAGGCTCATCAACAACAAGAGTTTGTGGTACACGCAGGCTTTGGCAAGAGCCGGGCAGGAGGGACTCTCAAGGTTCAGCACCTTGCTCAGCAGTTCGGGGATGTTGCATTCCCGGAAGAATCCGGCTTTTTCGAGCCGGGCTGCCTTTACCAGGGCGCGGGCATCGATTGTGCGGCTCCAGGCATCCGCTGCGTCATCCCAGCAGACATGCCGGTTGCTGGTGGTGGCTTCGGGGTCCAGGTCGGAGCGCTTGATATGGACTCGGCGTTGTTGATCAATGGTGGGAGGTTCTTCTGTGTAGCACACCGCGCCGGAGCTGTTCGTTATCTCGTAGATGACACGCCGCAGGGAGGGGGCGGTAAAAAGGTCGTCCATTAATATTACCTGTGCCTGAGTGGCCGGATATGCCGGGGTAAAGGTGGGTCCATTCTTCAGGAGGGTCTGCACGGCAGCAGCTGTTTCAGCATCGTCAGTTTTGCCCTCCGGGTCCTGCATCAGGCTTTTGACGTTTTCTTCATCCGGCAACAGCGGGCAGATGCGGGTGAGGCTGAATATCGGTTTGTAGTGTTTTGGGGCGATACTTTGCAGCGCGGCTCTGTACTGTTTGTAGGTGCGAACGTAGAGCAGTCGGTTCAGCAGCTCCCGGTAGGTGGAGATTTCCCTCAGGTTATCATCTATTTGCCGCAGCCGTTCCTCTATGGGCGTGTGTAGCTCGGGTGGGAATTTGTAGCTGGCGGTTGCATGCCTGTACAGGAGGCTGCGTTTGGAGATTTCCTCCCGGTGTTCTCTGAGTGCTGCTGTGTCCTGTTCCGGTGTACCGGTCAGGTTGGGCATGGGGGGGATGGGCGCAAGCAGGCGTTGGTACAGGCGGGCTCGTTGTTCTTCCAGCTGGGCGTGTTCCTGCTGACAAAGCGCAGCCCAACGCTTGCTGAGGTCTTCAAAGTCGGCGGGGCGCTTGCTGAGGCTCTGTTCAATTTCTGCGCGCAGGGAAAGCCGCATGGCAGAGATGGTTCCGCGGCCACTCTCGATGCGGCGGATGTGTTTTTCCAGGCTTTTTCGGAGCTGGTTGACAGCGGTGAGATGCTGATTGGCTGCTTTAACAGTATCCTCCATCTGCGAACAGAAGAGTCGGTTGATGCCGGTGTTGGCAACAGGCAGCACAGCCGTTACACGCTCGACTGTATCATGCAGTAGAGCCTGGCGAAGCTCTTCTTCCAGTCCGCAGGCACGTCGGTATGTGAGAAAGCACAGCCCCGTAAGTGCCGCTGCCACTGCTGTAACGCCGCCCAGCCAGATACAGGCCCGACGTGCCTTGCTCATGCCACGGCGACGCAGCTCTTTGCGCAGGCTCGCGCAGTAGCTGCGCAGTGAGGGTAAATCCTGCTCCTTCATGGCTCGTTGAGAGACGCGCAGGGTTTTCTGCATGTCCTCCAGTTGTACTGTGGGTACACTGTTGAGCCTGTTCTCCGGGTGAGCGGAGATGAGGGACATGATTCTCTCGCAGGCTTCCTGGGATTCTCGTTCTCGCCGTTGGGCCGCGCTTTCTGTGGCGAGCAGAGGTAGCCCCTTTCGCAGCCGTTCCAGCTCCCGAGTCGCTTCTTTATCCTCGGGGTGTTTGTTCAGATGCTGCACCAGCAGAGCTTCGGCGGCTTGCAGGTTGCCGGCCATGGCATATCGGCGCAGGCGGCGTCGCAGTGTCTCCTCTGTGTTTCGGCGTGCCATCAGGGAATCAGGGGGGAAAGGGTGTAGTACCAAATAAGCTCATGATTCGGGCCCGGGCTGACGCTTTCGAGTCGAAGGACAAGATGTGCACTGTTGTGGTTAATACTGCGGGCAAACTCTGTTTTGTATGTCTGACGAATCGTTTGGGTAAGAGTCTCGCAGATAGCGTTGCGAATATCCTGCAGGGAGTGTTTGCTGCTGAGCTGGTGCCTGATTCTGTTGCGGGCTCGGTTGTGGCTGTTGCCCCGGCCTTTTGCCTCATCGGGGGTAAGGCAGAGTTGCGGGGTTTGCTGGAATATGTTTTCCAATTGCCCGGCAAAGCGGGGGTTCTTGAAAAGCTGGCGGTAGCGTTCCACCAGCAAGTTGTGTTGCTTGATAGGAAGCGTCGCGTTCTGCGGGGCGGTCAGCTCGTAAAGTGTGGCCAGGGTGTAGAGTCTGTCTCCCTGCGGTAGCTGCCCGCAGCAACATGTGTTGGCTGTTTGTAGGAAACTGCTGAGAACAGGACCGGAGAAATTGAATGTCTGCATCAACTGCAGATTGTAAAGGTCACACAGGTCGTTGGTGCTGTCCAGCCTGCCTGCCTTACAGGTGTAGTGTATCATCCCTTCTTTTGCAGCGTAGTTGATGATAATGCGGTTGCCGGCGGTAAAGCGTGGCAGGCGCAGGCGTTGCGCCGGCTGTAGTTGCAGGAGAATACTGGTGTCGAGATGTTTGAAGTTGAAATCCGGTTGCAAATCAAGTCGTTTGTACGGATTTTCTCGTGTCGGGGCCGCCAGTATCAGTTTAGCCGGGGTGAGAATCAGTTGTGCATCAGGCACCGGCTGCGGGCTTGTGGTGGCAAGGCCATACAGCGGTATCTCCTGCTTGGGGAGCAGTATGTAGGTACCGAGGCGGTTTTGCTCATCGGCCAGTTTCAGCAGAACTGCTGTCGGCTCGCCATGCATCGTCAGGGAGATAAGTTTGCCATTCTTCGCTTCCAGTCGCAGGGCGGGGCTTTCTTCATTGTGTTGCAGGAGCCATACACCTTCATCACCGGAGGGGCTTATACGAAGAGTGGTGGCTGTCCCCATGCTCTGCGGGGGCTGCCCCTGCATGTCATTACCCATTGGTACGGCTTCGTAGGCCTGCACATCCAGTGTGGTGCTCGTGTCAGCCAGTGCTTTTGTCAGCGAATCGGGCAGCGGGGATGCCGGCAGCAGTATGTGGGGTGCTAGAGCTTCCTGCACAGGCTCGGGCGATGGTGCGGGCGGCTCCGGATTGGTGTCCTGTTGTGCTACAGTTGGTTGTTCCTGAGCCGCATGGGGCTGATGGGGCGGCAGTGTATCGGAGGGCACATCTGCCGTATCTGTGTAGCCCGGCATGTACGGAGAGAAGGGCTGTTGCAGAAGCCACTCTGCGAGTCTTGACTGCGTTTGCAGGAGCTGCTGCCAGGCTTGAAACTCCTGGCCGGGCATGGTATTTTGCCATTCTTCTATGGGGCGGTCATGCGTGGCTTCGTGCATGTAGAGCCGGCACAGAGCGTTTGGGTCGAGGCCCAGTTGCTCGGCTTTGGAGATAAGAGCTTCCAGATTGGCGGGGTGTCCGTGAGCATCCGCAGACGCACTGCGCAGCAGGTCAATGCACTCGCGCAACAGGAGTTGACGCGGATTTTCTGCAGATGTAGGCTGCGTGCTCAGGTGTGCCTCCAACTTATCAAGCTTGCGCTCTGTTGTTTCCGGGGAGTAGGGGGCGTTTGTCAGCTCCTCCAGCAGCAGTACATGCTCGCTGGCATTCATGGTTGTTATGATGGTGCCTGCCACTTCTCCGGCCTCATCCATGAACAATCCGGAGAACAGAGATACACCGCTCCACAGTACCCATACTCCACCCAGTACGCATATCCACCGCACCCATTTATGTGGTCGGGGCAGGATGTTGAACACATCCTCATCCGCTGTTTCGCTATATTTGTATGGGTAACGGGGTATTTGAGGCTCCTGCTGGTAGAGAGGCTGTTCGGGCGGCTTCGGGGTGTGTTGTGTCGGTGCGGTGAGTGGCTCCACGTCGGCCGCCAGTTCCTGTTCCGTCAGCTCCAGAATGGCCGGATAACGCAAATCTGTACGTTTTGCACCCGGTATGACAATGCGCAGGAACTCAGCGTGTTGTGACTCTGCATTGCCTTCCGTCGTGAAACTGCGTCCCCAGCCGCGGGATGTGGATATCCAATCACTTTCATGCAGGAGTTTCAGGATATCCCTTTGCGAGGTATCGGCCGGCGGGCATAAAACGCAGTTGTTGTCATAGGGCGGGCAAAGTAGAACCTTGGCATTGCTCTTGTGGCCTGTGAGCTGTTTCCAGGTGGGCTGCTCATGGGCATCCGGAAGGGCCGCGGCGGTGAGGCGGGGCTCCGTGTTGACGGTGTTCTGTGCGCAAGAAATATCGGGTGCCCAGAAGTCGATGCTGTAGAGTGCCAGAATCACGCCGGCCGGTGTGGGGCGGGAGGCATTGCGCCGCAGTGCCTGCATTTCCTCCTGCGAGAGCACCAGATGATGCACGCAGTAACCGGTTTCATCCGTCGTTCGGCAGCTTAGTACATGGAAAATGGTGCTGCCACAAGTCAGCAGGCGGTAGCAGTGCCGCGGGCTATCCGTCCGGCAGAGCAGCGCCAGCATTCTGGTCAGCACAGTGGGCATGCTGCGGCTGTATACGGTAGCGGTAGTCGTGTCGTCCGGCAGGGAGCTGTATTGGATGTATTGGAATGACATGGCTTAGCCGTTGTTACCTGGCAGGAGTGTGGGAGCTACGCAACTGAGTGCCCACAGAAAGGCATCAGTTACCCGGAAAGGATGCATCTTGCCATCGGCCGGCCCCAGAAGCGTTTCTCCCGTTATCTCATCCCGGAAGGAGCAGGGCGGGGCTCCGAGGGAAGACGCTGCAAAATAACGAACATTGTCCGACACGGCTTCTGCGTTGGCACAGATGTTCGGGCTGATGCTGAACAGAAGTTCTCGCAGGCGGGCGGAGTTCGCTGCTATATTGTCCGCTTTGATTTGTCCGTTGCGTACCACCGGCAGCAGCGGTTCAGGCCCCAGCAGACTGCGCCAGGCATCGTGCTTACCAATGATGACGGCCATCGGGGTGGACACCCGTTTGTCCGGTGGCAAATTCAGCGAGGTGCGCAGGCGCATCTCCGTTTCGGCCAGCAGAAGGGCTTGTCTGCCGGGCGGGGCAAGGCTGTTCTGAAGCTGCGGATCCGGTGAATCCTGTAGTAGTGCCCGGAATCCGGGGTTTGTGGTGGGGTCGAAGAGGAAGAGGAGCGCATCGGCCACTTTCAAGTGGTCTGCTCCGCACATCTGTGAACTGTTGTGCCCGGGTTCATAGTTTTCCCCGGCATTGTCGTAAAGAACGATGGAATGAGCTCGTTCCCTTTTGTTGAGCGTATAAATGAAGGGGCGCGGCATGCGTGCGTACTCGCCGTTTTTCCATACATTGCGGTACAGGCGCCCGCGAAGGTGAGTTTTGCCGATGTGGGCATCCTGTGGTGTGTCCGCCGTGAAGACTCGCATCCTCATGTCATTGAGCGGGGCGTTAGCTGTCGGGTCTGCATCCCGGAATGGAATGCCGAAATCTCTGGACATGGTTTTTTCCAGCTCGTGTACCAGTGCAGAGAGGTAGTACGATTTGCCGGCAGATGATACGCCGATGAGCGAGAAAATGTGCTGATACATCTGCCCGAAGAAGGGCGGTAACTTATGGTGGCAATTCGGACAGGCGCGCTCGCGACAGCGCCCACCCCGGGAATCCAGCGCCACACCTCCCTCCGGGGGTGTTTCCGGGATAAAGCGCTGCATCTCGTCCGGCCCTAGTTTTTCATCACCAATCAGGCTGTTATGCGTTGCAATATAGACAGCTTGCTGAATTTCAAAAGTACACCAGCAAGAGGGGCACCTGTATATGCTCTGAGCCTGAGGGCGCGCCGGCGCTATCTGCGGAAGCGGTGTATCGGTATCGGTCAGAAACTCCGCCACCTGTAGCACATCCGATAGCCGGAAGGCGTAGTAACCCAGGCCATCAAAGGTTACCAGAGCCTGAGGATTGGCCGCTTCGGGGTGGTTGGGCAACTCTGCCAGACGCAGTGTGGAGCTCCATTCATGTTTTTCCGGCGTGTATATATACCAGCTCTGCGGATTAAACTGGCTGAAATCCGGTCGGGAATCTTCATCACCATACCACACAATAAAGCAGCCACCCTCCATTACGCAGAGATAATGTGTGTCCTGCTTTACGAAAAAATCTGTCTCCTGTTGAGTGCCGTTTATGGAGTAGTTTTTTACATCGTTCCCGGGAAAAAAGCGGCAAAAACCATTGCGCTGAGCAAAGACACCAGCCTCTTCCGGGCGCATCATCACCCGGAATGTGCATTTTCTACCTTTGCCTATGGTCATGAAATCACTGTCCGATACGCGCAGTTTGCCCGTCAGACAGTCGAATATATAGAGCTGGCAGTTCATGTGGCCGTTAACTGTTGCAGTGTCACGTACTTATACCAGAGAATTGCGCTTGCGTCAAGAATTTAACAGCCGCTTTTCTTGCTGAAGACCATATGGGTTCCAAAGATTGTACTATCGATTGAATAATCAACTCCATTTCCCAACAAGCCCCCTAAGCTCGACAAATGGAGATTTGTAGAATCTACAATTTACAAAGTCAAAGTTCCGCGAGCCGTAGGCTCGCCAAATTCAGGAGCTCGTCGCATGGCGAGGCGGCACAGAGTAGCCCAGGGCGTAAGCCCTGGGTTGGGAGGAATAAATTATTTGAACCCCGACGCAGGGAGGGGTGGCATCCTGTCACGGCGTAGCACGAAGTGCGAAGACGGAAATGCCCACGCATCAATTTATTACATTGCTTTATGCCACCCCACCATCCGGTGGGGTTCGGTTTGTTTTTTCGAGCGACCCCACGGTTCCGCCGCTGACGCGGCTACACCGTGGGCTACTATATGCCGCCCGCACTTGTGCGGGCTCTAAGTCAGGCGAGCCTGCGGCTCGCGGAACTTCCACTTTGTACATTGTCCATTGTACTTCCACAAATCCCCATTTACCGGGCTAATCTTTGGGACACATGTGTTGCTGAAGACCATATGGGTTCCAAAGATTGCCGCGATATATGGGAATTTGGAGAAGTTCGATTACGATTTTCGAAGTCCCCCGCGCCTCCGGCGCGGCTATACTCATCACTGCGCTGCCCGGCAGCGCAACCTCGTTCACGCGTCAGCGTGAATCGTAACTTGTACCGCCACAAATTCCCTTTGTCGGGCAGCAAAGCGGGCATGCCCACTTTCGCGGACATGCCCGGCCCTTTATGCAGATTTTCTTCTTATCAGAAGCTGTACTGCACGCCGGCGTTTACATTGTGCTCATTGCTGTTCTTGGCAACATCGAAGCTGTATGCGCCGCGCAGTGTCCAGCGGTCGGTGATGCTGTAGTCGGCTCCCACGCTGAGGATACCGCCAATGCGACCGGGGTTCGTGCCCTTAAAGCAGGCGCCATTGGCATCCACATGCGGGTTGTGGCGCATGGCGTCAAAGTACACGCTGGCCTGGCCGTACACATTGGTGCGGGCGGTGGCGGCATAGCTCAGCCCGGCTCCGGCCGTAAGGCGCAGGTTCTGCAGGGAGGAGATGTGCATGTTGTCCACCACGGCGTCATCGTGCGTGTAGTACTGCACCCCGGCAAAGACGGAAGCGGTGGCGCGCTCGCTGATGGCCTGGGCGTAGGTAGCACGCAGGTCGAGCTGCCAGCTGTCCTGGCTCCAGTCGGAGGCGAAGTCGTTGTGCTCGGTGGTGGTGTCGCCATAGGCGGCGCTCCAGTCCACGGACACGATACCCTTACCGGCCTTCCAGGTGCCTACGCGGCCATAGAGAGCGGCGTGCCAGGTTTCCTGGTCGGCAGCGGTGGTGGTGAAGGGACTCACCTTGCCCCAGTCGTAACCAAAGGCCACACCGATGCTGCTGCCTGTGGCACCGAACTGACGCTCAATGCCCATGGCGGCGCCATACAGGCTGTAGTCCGCCCCGGCATTGGAGATGCGGCCGCTCTGGCCGTAGGCGGAAGCCCAAGCAAGGGTGGTGGCATGGGCGGCGGGTGTCGGCTGCTCGGCTGCAGCAACAGGAGCCTTGCCGTCATTGGGCACCGTCGCAGGTGCTGCGGTCTTGTCATCCAGCACCACGGCATTGCTGCGGTTGCCCCACAGGGTGCCGGTGAAGGCCTGGCTGCTCTTGAATGCACCCCAGTTGGAAACGATGGCTGCATCTACATTCTGCTCTTTCCAGGTGAGGTACAGGGTGGTGCCCTCCCAAGCGGTGTCATTTATGCCGGCAATGCCGTTTACGGTCACATTCTCCTCACTCCAGCCATCCGGATTGTTGGTCGCGGCGCGCATCTTGCCGCTGCTCAGCTCTGCAATCTTGTACTTACCGCTGGACAGGGGCTCATCCGCAAGCAGTGTCAGCTCCAGCCCTTCATTGCCCACAATGGCAGAGGTGCCGATAAGGGCTGCATTCTGCAGGTTGGCTGCAGAAAGGGTGATAATCTGTTTGTTTGCCGCAAACACGTTCCCAGCGGACATCTGCAGAGAGGACCCCTTCGTCACAATAAGTTTTGTGAACCCTTCTATGGCCCCCACGGAACCCGTGTAAGCCTTGCTCTCGGTGCCCACATACAGTGTGGCGGTGGAATCCTTCGCCAGAGCTGCACCATTGATACCTATGCCGGATACCAAGCCCTTCACTACGGCGTTGTCCAGCAGGTATACCTCGGTGTTGCCTTCAACGATACCACCATCGCCAGCAGCGCAGACGTTGCCTTCCACTACGGCATTGCCGCCAACAAGGATAGAGGATTTGCCCTTGATGACTGGGGCGGGAAGGCCGCGCTCGATATCTTCCTTAGAAGTTGCATCTCCGGTATCATACATGGTGCCATATACATTACCCAGAACTCTGGCGTCACCTTTGATGACAGCAGTGGCATTGCCACCAAGTTCTGCAAATGCACCTGTGGAGCCAACCACAATGTCTTCTCTAACTGAGCCGCCGGTCATGAGAAGATTCACGTCGCCATCTGCAGAATGAGCCTTCGTGCCAGCACCTTTGATGTTGCCGATTTCTCCGCCTGTGACTGTGATGTTGATGTCGCCACCAATTGACCAGAACTTTTCATCCAGTCCAGACATGAAAGCTTCATATTTTTCTTTATCGAGATTGATGATTTGGTTATGATTGTCCTTTAGAACATTTTCTACGAGAACACCCTTATCGTTAGTATACGAACCGGGTAAAGCACATCCTTCATTGGCAATCATGGTATGAATCAAATCATATTCCTTTCCATGATGTCCGCCGATTAAGTGTTTAACCTTACCTCCATTGACTGTAATCGAGATGTTTCCATAATATTTGGCAACTAATTTATGCTCTCCGGATGCTGTATGGTTGGTTCCTGCTGGATTGCTTGCACCGCCGACAAGTCTGTCAATATCACCGCTGTTTACAGTAATATTGATTCTATCGGTTTTTTCTGTACCTTGAACATGACAGCTCGCATAGCCAATACCGCAGATGTTCAGATGTCTTTCAATTATTTCATTTTTATAATCGGTGATATGGGAGTAGTCATCGTAAGAACCTGTCCCCTTAGTAGCTCCGTTCACTGTAATGGATACGGAGTTTACAACATCGGTTTTGTTATCATTGTAGCTCGAGGAGACGTATTTTTCAGTTCCTCCCAGAGTTAAAGGTGCTGCACCCATAATGGTACCATCATCCTCTAATTGCTTTTGCGTTGATCCTATCACGCTACGATACATATCCAAAGTGCTGAAATCGCCTTCATGGAGTATGATGGTAACAGCTCCCGTATCCTTATCGTATGAGTGTTCGAAAATACCATTAGGATTATCTTCCGTACGAAGGAATTCAGAGACGTTACTGTAATTTCGTGCTTGAGCAACAGGCGTGCTCACACAGACGATGGCGGCAAGCAGAGCCAGAGGTAAGTGTAATTTCATAATAAAATAGAGTTTGTGTTTTCTAAGATAGTGGCACAGGGTCACCAGTGCCGGAGTATATCTCATTTACAATGCGATGTAAAGCTCTATCTTTGACAATCTGATATTTCTGTTGCAATAAATCCTCGCAAATGCCCAGCAAAACAAGCAACAGAAAATATATAAATCACAGAATTGCAAACAACAATGATACTTTCGCATTGTAAATGCGAAAGTATGTCAAATATCTGTTTAAGATAAGAGGTGCAAGATGAGAATAAATCAAAAGGGGCAGGCTGCGAACAGCCTGCCCCTTAAGGAAAGCGAGTAGAGAAGGTCAATTACTTCTCGCTCAGGGAGCCGATGCCGGGCAGAATCTTGCCCTCGAGCAGCTCCAGAGAAGCACCACCACCGGTGGAGCAGAAGGAGAGCTTGTCGGCCACCTTGAACTTCTTGGCTGCGGTCACGGAGTCGCCGCCGCCCACGATGGAGATGCAGTCGCTCTCTGCCAGACATTCGGCAACAGCCTTGGTGCCCTTGGCGAAGGAGTCCAGCTCGAACACGCCCATGGGGCCGTTCCAGAGCACGGTCTTGGCGCTCTTGATGATGGCGCACATCTCCTCGATGGCTTTGTCACCGATGTCGATACCCATGCCACCCTCGGGAACTTCGCCGCCTTCAGCCCAGGGAGCGGTGCAGAAAGTCTCGGCACCTTCCTCGAACTTGAAGGTGTAGCGGGTGTCGGCGGGCAGGATGAACTTCACGCCCTTGGCGGCAGCGGTGGCAAGAATCTCGTTGGCGAGATCCAGCTTGTCGGCCTCAATCTTGGAGGCACCCACGTTCTTGCCCTGAGCGGCCAGGAAGGTGTTGGCCATTGCACCGCCGATAATGAAGGTCTGGCTCTTCTCCATGAGCTTGGAAAGCACCTGAATCTTGTCGGACACCTTGGCACCACCCATGATAACAACGAAGGGCTGCTCGGGAGTCTCCAGCTTGCCCTCGAGGTACTCGAGCTCGTGCTCGATGAGGAAGCCCATGGCAGACTTCTCAGCGTAGTGGGTCACACCCTCGGTGGAGGCGTGGGCGCGGTGGGCGGAACCGAAAGCATCATTCACGTACAGAGTGGCGTTGCCCAGCAGAGCCTTGGCAAACTCGGGGTCGTTCTTCTTCTCTTTCTTGTCGAAGCGCACGTTATCCAGCAGCATCACATCGCCGTCCTTCAGAGCAGCGCGGGCAGCTGTGGCAGCCTCACCGATGGTCTCGGGAACGAAAACAACGGGCTTGCCCAGGTGGCCGGAAAGGCACTCGGCAGCAGCCTTCAGAGAGAACTCAGCCTGATAGCCGGTACCCTCGGGGCGGCCCAGGTGAGAGCAGAGCACCAGGCGGGCACCCTTCTCCAGAAGGTACTTGATGGTGGGCAGAGCAGCAACGATACGGGCGTCGTTGGTGATGGCGCCATCCTTCATCGGAACGTTGAAATCCACACGCATGAGGACTTCCTTACCGGCAACGTCGAGATCACGAACTGTGAGTTTAGCCATATTATGTTTATTTTTGGTTGAGAGTTTTCAGAGATATACACCTCCGTATGGGTATTTTACATGTAATTGAAGGACAATGCAAGGCTAAAAATGGGAGCATGTCGAAATTTTAGGTGAAGAGGTAAAATGCCCTTTTTGCAGTGCGGGGATTTCTGTCTCCCATTTTAGGGAACGAAGGGAGAGAACTTACCCCGGCATTTGTTCTGCGGCGGTCTGGAGCTTTTTGGTGGAGGCGCGCCCTTTGACGGCAAGGGTAGGGGCAAAGAGGGAGAGACGGAACTCGGCCACCATGAATCCGTAGGCGAGCCAGGCGGGGGAGTGTGCGTGGCGGGGGTAATCGCTGTAGAAATCCGGACGGATGGCGGAGTTGAGGCTGTCAATACGCTCCAGCTCACGGGCGGCTGGTTGCTGGGCTATTTTCTGCAGGCGCAGCAGGAGCCCTCGGGCAAAGCGGGAGATGTCCGGCAGGGCGGCGGGGTCGGCATCGGACAGGAAAAAGGCGCGGGTGAGCCACTGCCATTCGCGCTGCAGGTCTTCGGCAATGCGCGCGGCATAGCGGTCGCGAGCGGCGGTGAGGCAGAACTCGCGCAGCGGAGCATCTGCGGCGGCAAGTTGCTCCCAGAGTTTGCTGAGTGGGCCGGCGATTGTGTCGTAAAGGCGCTCGCGCATGCGGAGGCAGGCTGCGTCGAACTCTGCTGCGCTGCGAGGCAGGGGGGCGAGGGTGGCATCCATAGCGGCGTAGATGGTGTCTGCCACGTTGTTTTTGGGCTGGGCACCCAGTGTGCTCATGGCGAGTTTGGCTGCTACGGATTGGATGGGGAGACGCTTGCGGATGCTGCTGATGAAATCTGCATGGCGGATGAGCGCGAGGCGGCGCACCCCGAAGCGATGGGCTCGCTCTGCTTCTTCCCGGGAGGGATATACTTTGATATGCACACGTTCTCCATCGTCGCACAGGGCGGGGTATCCGGTACCGGTGTCCACATCGATGGTGGTGGGCAGGTCTCCGCAGTCCCAGCGGGTCATGGCTGTAGCGGAGAAACTGCGGGAGGCTTTTTTGCTGATGCGTTTTCTGCGGATGCTTTCAAGTCGCTCCCGTATGGCCTGCATATCTGTACCCAGAGCCAGGGTTTCTTCCTTGTCGTCATAGACCCAGATTTTAGTAATGAGGTCGTTTGGCAGGCGGGAGCTGTCAAATTGCTGGGCGTTGCAGAATTTCTGCGTACGCTTCATGGTAAATTCGGCCAGTGCCTGCTCCAGCGGGCGGTCGGGTTCTCGTTCATACCATTCATCGGCAAAATCATCCGCCGCAGGGCCGATGGGCATGAGGAATTGGCGCAGTTCCCTGGGCAGTGTGCGCAGCAGAATTTCCGCACGGTCTGCCAGGTGGGCCTGTACGCCCCAGCCGGGAAGCCAGTCCGGGAGGGCCGCGAGTTTGTCGATATGCACACCCAGGGTGACGCCATCGTCTGCTTCTCCGGGGTTATGCGCATAATAGACGTCGAATGTTTCTTCCCCTGTGCGGATGGTGTCCGGGTAGAGCTCTGCCGGGGCGTTATCCTCGCCGGGGTATACGCAATCCTTGTAGGGTACAAAAAGAGCCTTCGGAGTCAGTTTTTCTGCTTTTTCCCGCCAGCGGCGCAGGGCTTTGGAGGAGGCGCAGTCGCCGGGCAGGACTCTGGCAAAGAAGTTGTAGACTCCTTCCTCGCACCAGATGAGGTCCCGGCGGCGCAGCTTTGCTTCTACAGTGCGCACCTCCTCGCGTATATTCTGCAGGTGTCGCAGGAAGGGGGCATCATCTCTCAGTTGCATGCCCAGAATGCCCTCGCGTATCATGATTTCGCGGGCGGCGGGCAGATTGTAGCGGGCGTAAGAGATGCGGCGGCCATCGATGATAGTGAGGCCTCCGCAGGTAACACGTTCCTTCGCATACACGACACCGGCTGCTTTATCCCAGGCGGCATCGTAAGCGTGGCAGGAGCATAGCTGCGGGGCAATCTGTTCCACCCAGGCGGGCTCCAGCACAGCACAACGGCGCATGAAGAGGCGGCTGGTCTCCACCAATTCGGCTCCAAATATCCATTCCGCCCGCTTATTGCGGCGGAACATGCCACTGCCGGGGAATATGCTGAAATCTCTTCCCCCGGCACCCCGGTACAGCTTATCCTCAGGCCGCCAGACGCCGAATTGCAGAGGAGCTCCGGCCAGGAGCGCTCGGTGTATCATTTCCGGTGTGGCCTGTTTGTCTTTCGGTGGCAGCTCGGGGATGCGCCAGCGCAAGGTGTTCTGCAGAGCCGCGGCAAGGTCCTGGCACAGGTTGTGCCACTCCACCATGCGCAGAAAGTTGATGTAGTTTTTGGTGCACCATTTACGCAGCTGGTTGCGTTTTAAATTGCGTTTTTCCTTGAACTCCAGAGAACTGCGCCAGAGAGAAAGCATGGAAAGGAAGTCGCTGTCCGGATTTTTCCACTGGGCGTGCGCCTGGTCTGCCTGGGCTGCGAACTCCTGGGGGCGCTCCCGCGGATCCATGATGCTCAGTCCGGCCACGATGACAAGCAGCTCTGCCAGGCAACGCTCGTGTTCCGCTTCCAGCAGCATGCGTCCCAGGCGCGGATCCAACGGCAGGCGTGCCAGGCTTCGGCCTGTGTCCGTCATCTTTTTACTGCGATCCAAGGCGCCGATTTCGCGCAGGGTCTTGTATCCCTCGTTGATGAGGCGGGGGCTGGGCGGGTCCGGCAGGGGGAATTCCCTCAGCGGTGGCAGGCGCAGATCTGCCATGCGAAGGATGACGCCGGCCAGTGCGCTGCGCTTAATTTCCGGGTCGGTAAAGGGCTCGCGTTGCTCGAAATCTGTTTCGGAGTATAGGCGGATGCAGACACCCTCGGTCACACGACCGCAGCGGCCGGCGCGCTGGCGGGCACTTGCCTGCGAGATGGGCTCCACCTGCAGGCGCTGAATCTGCCGGCCGGGTAGGTAGCGGGAGATGCGGGCGAGCCCGCTGTCTATCACATAGATGATACCGGGAATCGTGAGCGAGGTTTCTGCTACGTTGGTAGCCAGCACAATGCGGCGGGTGCCTTTTTTCGGCTGGAAGATACGCTGTTGCTCGGCCAGCCCCAGGCGGGCAAAGAGGGGCAGAATATCCGTGCGCGGCAGGTTAAGGTATTCCAGCTCGTCTGCACAGTCGCGGATTTCACGTTCTCCGGGCAGGAAGACGAGCACGTCTCCTTTATCGTCCAGCTCGGAAAGCCAGGAAACGGCGCGTGCCACATGCTGCGGCAGCTCTTCGTCCGGATGGCGCCGGGGCATGTAGTGCAGGTCCACATGGTAGGTGCGGCCTTCTACGTTGATGATGGGGGCCCCGCCGAAGAACTCGGAGAAGGAGCCTGCATCCATGGTGGCGGAGGATATGATGAGTTTAAGATCCGGGCGGCGCGCCAGCAGCAGTTTCATGTAGCCGAGCAGGAAGTCGATGTTGAGGCTGCGCTCGTGTGCTTCGTCCAGAATGATTGTGTGGTACTTGCGCAAATCCCGGTCATCCTGCGTTTCTGCCAGCAGAATGCCGTCTGTCATGAGCTTAAGCTTTGTGGCCCGGCTTGTTTTGTCGTCAAATCTTACCTGGTAGCCTGCATAGTCCCCCAGTTCGCAGCCTATTTCATCTGCAATACGTCGTGCCACAGCCACGGCTGCCAGCCTGCGCGGCTGGGTACAGCCCAGCATACCGCGACGTTTCCCTGCCACTTCCAGAGCAATTTTCGGCAGCTGCGTAGTTTTACCGCTGCCGGTTTCGCCCACCACAACAACAACCTGGTGGCGGCGCAGGGCATCGGCTATCTCCTGTCTGCGTTGGGAGATGGGCAAATCCGGGTAATGAAACTCCGGGGCTTTCTCTCTGCTTGTCTCGGGCATGGATATGTGGGGTTACCAGTCCTGCATGGCTCCATGAGCCAGACGGGATTTTTCTGCCAGGAAGACGATGCGGTGCCCGGTAACAGAGTCCTCTAACAGGGTTTTGGCCGGGGATGTTGCCTCTCCTCGCAGGTGGGCGATGAAATCCAGAACCACCTCTCTGTCTCCTCCGCCGTGGTGGCAACCTTCCTGTGCTTCTGCAACGTCCACTACGTGTTTTACACGTCCTTCCGGGGCATGCGGGGCTATGGTGGAGATAGTGAAGCGGCCTGTTTCGAAAGTGCCGTAAATTTCGCCTCGAGTGCCGGTGATGTGGACGCGGCGTTCGGAGATAGAGGCCCCACCCGTCATGGAGAATGTGCCTGTGGCACCATCGGCATATTCGATGAGTACGGACTGGTGATCCACGATGTCGGTTTTGCAGCGGTAGACACAGGTGCCGTAGGGATTTTCCGGGTCGCTGAGGGCTGCTTCTTTCTCTTCATCCGTCTCAGGGCGGCGCATGTTGGAGTCATGCCACACGTTATCTGCCCAGCGCTGGGGATTTTCGATGTAGAGGCGGCGTGCAGAGTAGGGGCAATCCCTCTCTGCCGGGCAATTGGTCAGGCAGTGGGTGCCGGCTCCCTCCGGCGCATTCTCCGGCACAAACTGGAACATGCTGCCTACGCTGGAGATGCGGCGTGGCTTGTTGCTGCCCATCAGCCAGGCCATTAAATCCA
Organism: Akkermansia sp.; assembly: GCA_017415555.1. Lineage (GTDB taxonomy): Bacteria > Verrucomicrobiota > Verrucomicrobiia > Verrucomicrobiales > Akkermansiaceae > Akkermansia. Next base: position 2,078 of record JAFQGF010000055.1, on the reverse strand, counting down.
GGTCGTGACTGCACTTGGTCAGCAGCATGCCCGAGCCGCATATCTCCGCCGAGGCGTATTTCCCGCGTACAAAGGAGACACTCTCGTGGAAATAGTTGACTTGGGCTGACATACGGATGTTGATGACCTTGCCGATATCTCCGCTCTCCATAGCGAGTTTAAGGCGCTGGTAGTATGGTGCATAGCGCAGCACATGGCATACCATTACCGTGCGCCCTGTTTCGCGGGCACAATCCAGAAGAATGGCGGCTTCCTCCTCGTTGAGGGCAAAGGGTTTTTCCAGCAGCATATCATAGCCGTGCCGCAGGATGGGCAGGCTGGTACTTACATGCAGGCGATCCATGGTGCCGTTGATAACGGCATCTGCAAACCTGGGCACTGCCACCAGTTCCTCCACACTGCTGAAGCAATGAGCCCTGTCCAGCCCGAAAGTGAGCTGGGCATATTCCCGCCTTTTTTCGTCCACATCAACAACACCCACTATCTCCAGCAATTCCGGATTAGTGAGTGCTACACGTGTATAAATCGTGGAGCGTACCCCCATTCCCACAACAATGACACGCAGCGGGCCTCTGGAGGTATTGCTGTTATCGGTATTCATACAGAAAAGTGTTACTTACCCCAGCGTTGGATGATTCCGGAGTAGGAATCGATGCGGCGGTCGCGGAAGAAGGGCCAGATGCGGCGGTGCGCTTCCAGCGCGGTGAGGTCGAGCTCGGCGTAGAGGATGCTGCGTTCTCTGACGGGTGCTTTGGCAAGAATCTGCCCGCAGTAATCGCTCACGAAACTCTGTCCCCAGAAGGTAGTTTCTCCCTCCACACCGCAGCGGTTTACGGCGCAGATGTAGCAGCCATTGGCTACGCCGTGGCCGCGCTGCACTGTTTCCCAGGCGCAGTGCTGGGCGGTGTAGAGAGCCTCCTCTCCGGGAATCCAGCCAATGGCAGTGGGGTAGAAGATGATTTCCGCTCCCTGCATGGCTGTCAGGCGTGCAGCCTCCGGGTACCACTGATCCCAGCAAATCAGCACGCCGATGCGGCCGTATTGCGTATCAAAACATTTGTAACCCAAATCTCCCGGGGTAAAATAGAACTTTTCCTCAAAGCCGGGATCCTGCGGGATATGCATCTTGCGGTACATGCCCAGGAAACTTCCATCGGCATCGATGACCCAGGCGGTGTTGTGGTAGAGCCCGGTGGCGCGTTTTTCGAATCCGGCGGCTACGATAACAATGCCCAGTTCCTTTGCCAGGGAGCAGAGTTCATCCGTCCAGGAACCGGGGATGGGGTCGGCTGTGTCGAACAGCCCGCAATCCTGCGTGCGGCAGAAGTACAGAGTGGTGCACATCTCCTGTGTGCAGACAATCCGTGCGCCGCCGGCTGCCGCCTCTCGTATGGCTGCCATCTGCAGGCGCTTGTTTTCTGCGGGGTCTGCAACGGCCTCTTGCTGGATGAGTGCGATTCTGGGCATGCCGCAATATATACCATATATGCCCGCTTTTGGCAAGCCGTGTTGGTGTAATACTTGCGGAAAAATGCAGCGAGCGAGTGTTTGCGGGGCGCTCCCTTAATTGCCTGCACCGAGCGCGGGTTCAAATTCAGTTGTGACTGCGGCTCGCAACTTTCTCCGCTTCGTTCCTGCGATTTCGCATGTCAAAAAGTGTGAGGCGCTCATAGTTCCAACGAATATGCATAATATGACTTTTTATTGCTCCGGCAATTAAAGATTGATGTGTTATCCGTATTGGTGGTGACGGACAAATTGAAATTGGGCGGGGTGTTGCGAGCCGTCAGGCGAGCCTAATTAAGAGCCTCGCCGAACGGCGAGGCGGCATATGGTAGCCCAGGGCTTCAGCCCTGGGGTTGAGACGTATAAATATGGGAACCCCGACGTAAGGAGGGGTGGCATAATGCCTGTGCATCAATATGAAGCATCGCTTTATGCCACCCCACCCTCCGGTGGGGTTCGTATTGATTTTTTCGCGCTATACCCACGGTTTCGCCGCTGACGCGGCTGCACCGTGGGCTACTATATGCCGCCTCGCCATGCGGCGAGGCTCCTGAATTCGACCTGACGTGCCG
>JAFQGF010000054.1 GCA_017415555.1 Akkermansia sp. | reverse complement strand
TCACAGAGGGGGCTTTTCCTAAAAGTGATTTCTAAAGTAACCTTATTTACTCTGCTTCAATATATAAACCATCAAGAAAAACGTTCGCTTTGTCAGCTACGCTACACGTTATCCGCCTAATTTCTAATTATGCCAACGCGTGAAAGCTTTTCTTTACCTGAAACAATGAGCACAGGTTTTGCATCCTTAAAATACTCCTGAGTCAGGCATTCTTCCCCCGAATGTGGATTTTTGTATATAGTATTAGGAAAAAGCTCATCTTGCTCGTAACGTTCCAGAGCTCGATACAGATATACCTGCTCCATGCCTTGAATGTATTCAGGGCGACGGCTCAAATAAATCTCACAAGATTGATTATTCTTGCTGAATATGCCGTAGCTGAGCAATACGCCCCTGGCCGGAGCTTTATAAAAGGTATGCTTCGCATAATAGACATCATCTCTGCAATATATTGCTATAGAATCCAACTTTATATTGCTGTAATATTCCTCTTTATTAATGGCATCCGTAAGTGTATGAGTACTAATTCTTGTATATACACAAGAGTTGAGCACACACAGCACCATAATTATTAAGGGGCAAAAAAAGCAACTATAGGCTTAAAGATGTGATGTGTATCGCATATAATTATATGTGGAATTCTATAAGTAGTTAATTTTGTTGACAGACCAAGGTATAGCATTTGTCTGAAATCTAAGCAAGCCTAAAAAATCGATAGGACTACTCTATACAACAGTAGCCGGCACATCTGCTAAAATGAATACCGGGCCGCTGAGCGGGTAGGTCAGGAAGGTGACACCTGTCGCCACCCGTCCGCTGGCTATCCAAATCAACGGCACCTGGTACACACACGCCTGGGATTTTACCAAGAACATCTGCGAGCAGTATTCGACCGCTGGCACCATCTCCACCCGCAGATGCGCTTTCATAATGTGGACTTTCGGGAATCTACGTCACACGGCTGCTCGCTGCCTGTGCGGTAAAATTGAATTTATCGCGCGCTTTTTCTGAATGTGTTTGACAGATACTCTGCTATGTGGTAAAAGCAGGGCTGATGAAAGATACATTTGCCCAGCTTATCCGGCTCGGTTTCGTCATACTTGCGCTTGCGGTTGTGTTGTACTGGGTGGATACGGCGTGGTTTGCGCCGCGTCGTCTTCCGGTTTGTGTGCAGACTGAGCTGCCGACGGGGCGTGTGTGCCTGGAGACGGTGCGGGCACAGTATGGGGACAAGGTAGTGTGGATAGATGCCCGGAGTGAGAGCGATTTTGAGATAAATCATCTTCTGTTTAATGATAATCGCATGTTTCCCATTCGTCCCGGTGCACAGAAGCAGGAGCTGATGGATGCTGCCGTGGAGCGCCTTATGGAGGCAGGGGATAGGGGCGAGTGTATTCTCGTTTTCTGTACAAATGATTGTACCTCATCGGAGGACATAGCGCGAGAGTTGCGCGAGCTGCAGATTACTGAGGCTCCCATTTATGTGCTGGAGGGCGGCTGGGATGTGTTGAAAGCTGCGGGTTTGGTCAATTTCCAATAAAATATTACTCTACATGAAACGCAAAGATATTGAGAAGATACTGGCAGCCAGGCTTATCTCGCCGGCTCAGTGTGATGCTATTGTGGAGCATTTCCGGCTGAATGAGAAAGTGGGGTTGCGCTGGTTGCTTATCTGTTTGTCTGCACTGGCTTCTATTCTGATAGTGTCCGGTCTGGTGATGCTCATCTCGGCCAACTGGTACAGTATTCCCCCGCTGCTTAAGATGGTGTGCTGCATGCTGCTGATGGTGGGTTGCTGGGTAGCCTGGTATTGGCAGCGGGAGTCGCGTCCCATTGTGTCGGAGGTGCTGGGCTTCTGCGGCGCAGGTGCATGGCTGGGCTGCATAGCACTATACGGGCAGATTTTTCAGCTTCAGAATCCCTTTGTGGAGGGGTGCACGCTTTTCTTTGCGGGCATAGCACTTATTCCCTTTATCTGCCGCCAGCGTTTCCTGATATGGGTTGTGGTGGCAGCCTCGTTTATCGAGTTGGGGGCTCTTGGTACAGGCCGGGACAGTTATCTGAATTTCTACAACTGGCTTCCCGGCTGGGAAGATGATTATACCCCGTTTGCCCTTGTTCTTCTGGGGACTGTTTGGTGGTGTGTGGCTGAAAAATGGAATGCGGCCTCCTCCCGCTGGAACAGCTACAGCTGGGTGGCACCTGTTTTGCTGCTGCTAGGTGTCAATGTGGCTCAGGGGATGATGTACACCGAACTGAACATATCGGATCTGGATGAGGTGGAGATGGTATTCATGGGGCTTATACCGGTGGTGCTGCTGTTACTTAAGCCACGGGGAATGCAGTGGATGCCTTGGTGCGGTATGAGCGCTGTTATTTCTCTGGTGTTTCCCTGTTTTTACCTGATGGATGTTGTAGAAGCAGATATTGTCGGTATCCTCATTTACTTCTGCATGGCTTTGGTTGTTATGTTCTCCGGTGTCAAAGCCATGCGTATGAGCTGGATTAACATTGGTTCTCTCATGGTGGTCTTGACTGCCATTGCCCTGGTTGCCGATGTGCTGGACAGCTATACCTTCTCCGGCCTGGTATTGGTGGCGGCAGGTCTGCTGCTGCTGGGGCTTGGTGTGCTGCTGGAGAAGAGTCGCCGCCACCTTATTCTTGCCGTTAAGAACTCCCAACCCTCCACCCCCGAAGCATGAAAAAACGTCTTCCTCTTATTCTTCTTTCCACTGTAGTAGCTGGCCAGCTGGCCTGGCTGGGCTATAACTACTACTCCCGCGAGGAGGAGATAGCACATTCGCCCACCCTTACGGTGGCTTGCGATGCGCTGGATCCCCGCGACCTGTTTCGCGGAGACTACGTGAGCTTTGACTGTGATTTCCGTTATCCGCTCACAGACCCTCTCTTTGTGGACCTTTTCCACTGGGATGAAGAATATAAACCGAAGCCGAACGAGGAGAATAATACTGTTACCGTGTGGTTACCCGACATGATGGAGACCCGCCTGACTGTAGATCAGATAGAGGGTATTCCTGCCCGTGCTGCAACAAATCCGGATTCTCTGCCTCTTTCCTTCAACTCCATGAGATATTCCGCCGGAAGAAATCACAAGTTTGCAGGTTTCTGGCGCGCTAATGAGGAGGAAACTGCCGCGCTGATTCGAGTTGTAAAAGCCGGCAGCGCTCAGGATGTCACTCAGCCCGGCGAACTTCGCACAGTAATGGAATACTGTGTGATTGATGATGTGGTGCTGCAGGATGGCAAGTATATAGTTAAAGCAGATGTGCAACTCTCCATCTGCGTGAGCGACCTGAACGATAAAAATCGTTTCCGTTTTTATGTGCCGGAGAAGACCGGTGAGCCTGTGAAGGCCTGGTTTGAGGGGCTGCGGAAAGAGAACAAGGGTTACCTGAACGATATGGCTTTCCCTTCTGACCGCATTCTTACCACGGTGGATTTTGCTGTTCGTGGGCGAAACGGTCTCATCGTAAAGCAGCTTTATCTCAACGATATTCCCTGGGTGGAAGCTATTGAATTGATGCGTAAGGGTAAGTTCCCACTGCTGGAGGAACCGATAGACCGCAATAGCTCATTTCCGCGTTTCCGGCGCATCAGAATCATGAAAAGATGATTCTTCGTCCGGCGACAACAGGCCGAGTCTCTTGCAGATGGAGACTGTGGAAGCAGGGTAGATATGGAGCTTCCCGGCCTGGCAAACGGCAAAGGTGGAGACATCGAGCTCGAGGAGGTTTGCAGGGATGGAAAGTTTGTGCCGACTGATGATAGTAATAAGTTCTTTATCACCTAAGACTTCTTCCGCCAAATCATCCAGCAGGGCCAGTATCCAGTTACCATCGGGGAGGAAATAGGCCTGTATGTCCCAGCGTCCATCGTCCGGTTCATAAACGCCGGAGAAGGTGTTTTCTTTGTCGCGAGTGCAGTATGGCTGCAGCAGGTGGTAGAGCTTATCAAAGCTCAGGGAGTAGGGAAATATGGCGGCGGTGCAGAATTCTTCGCGCAGGGGGAGGGAGGCTAATTTGCGACTGTAGAGCAGTTTTGAAATCCGGGAACTCAGGGAGAATAAGAGCCAGTATAAACCTGTGGCAATTGCGCAGCTGAATGTGTATGCGCGGGTGTCTTCCCAATCCTCGGGTTCAAGGTAGTAAATCCCGACAAGCAGGACAATCACGCTCACATAGACAACATCCGGCACCCACCACTTGGTGATGTGTTCTTCGTAAGCTCCCCAGGCAACGATGGCAATGGAAAAGATAATGGTCAGCAGAGTCATGCCTCTTCTGTATAATTGGCCAACCAGACGGCAAATTCTGCACGGGGTGCCAGTACCGTGGTGAGGAGTTCGCTGAAGCGCTTTTTCTGTGTGGCGGGTGTGAGGGTAAGCTGCCCATCATGGAAGATAGCCAGACCGGAGGGGGCCATGCCCAGCAAATCTTTGTGGCAGGGGATGCCGGCTTTTTCGCAGGCGGCATTTATTTCGCTGTTACGCAGCTCGTAGCTTGTGAGGTAGAGCAGAGCTACCCAGTCTTCACCGGGCAGAAGATGAATGCGAATGTCGCTTCCTTGTTCGTCGTTCCAGGCCAGGAAATTGTTTGCGGGGTCGTAATTCGCCATTTCGTCTTTTGTGGCAAGCTCACGGAAGTTGGACAGCATATCTTCACGGCTGAGGGTGAATGGGAGCGTGGTTGTACTCTGTTTGCGTGGAGGAAGTTTGGCAAGCTGGTGATTACTACGCAGCTGTTGCCACTCTTCCAGGTTTACGGCCAGACACACCAGCAGTACCAGCGCCGGCAGTAGCAGTATTCCCCAGGATTTCCCCAAACACCAAAAGATAGCTTCCGCCAACAGGCACAACAGCAGCAACGCGGCAGTGATGCCGTAGCGGTGCGGCCCGAGCAGTTTGTAGATAACGGGACAGTAAAGAACGGAAATAAGAAGTACGGAGGAGATGTAGTAGACCATATATGATCAGGAGGGGGAGTTATGATTGTTTGGGCTGGTAACTTTGTAGCCAGGCCGAGAACTCGTCCTGCGGAGCAAGGACGGTGTGCAGGAATTCATCGAAATGAACGAGCTGGTCTGCCGGGGCGAGGGTAATCTGTCCGCGGAGGCAGATGGCAATACCCTGTGTACGCATACCGAGCAGGTGTTTGTGGCAGGGCACTCCGGCAGCTTTGCAGGCGGCCTTCACCTCTTTGTCGCGCAATTCGAAATCTGCGGGAGACCAGAAGATGCCGACCCATCCCCCTTGTGGCAGGAGATGCAGCTGCAGGATGTAGTCCTCCCCGTTGTTCCAGGAAAGGAAGTTCAGGGAGGGTTTCGCAATAGCCAGTTCGTCCTTTGCTGCCAGAGCAGAGAAGCGGGCCGTGAGCTCCGCATTGCTCAGGGCAAAGGGAATGCTGGCTTTCTTGTGCCGCCGGGCGGGAAGGTTTGCCCGCTTGTGGCCGCGCAGGCGGTAGCGCCCTTCGCACACCAGCCACTTGCCCAGCTCCCACAGGCAATGCCCCAGCAGCAGTACAAAGACTACCATGGGGGCTTCTGCCTGCCGGTACATCCTCAGCGCCAGAAGTACAGCCACAGCTATGGCGCACAGCAGCATAAGCACCAGGCTCAGCACATGGCGTCGTCGCCCCAGGTGCTCAAAGGCCAGCAGGTAGGCCAGACACACCAGCGCAGCTGTGATATTGTGGGTTTCCGGGGGCATCGTGTGTGTTATTGCTCCGTTTTGCGGTAGGCGGTATGGTGGTGCAGGTGGGCTTTGGCTTCGCCCAGCAGGAAGAAGGAACCGCAGATGAGTGTGTGCGGCGGCAATTCATCCAGTGCCTCTGCCAGGGTGGTCGGGGTATGGATGGGGGCAGAGGAAGCAGTAGCTACCTTGACAGCCATTTCTGCCGGGGGGAGAATGCGCGGGCTCTGTACGGGTGGCAGTACCCATTCACTCACGATGGGGGAAAGCAGCTCCAGCACTTCATCCAGTGCTTTGTCTGCGGAGCCGGCATAGATGCAGCGAGCCTTCTGTGTACCGTAAGCCTGTTGCCAGCTGTGCACCAGCACGCGCATGGCAGGCGGGTTGTGTGCGCCGTCCATGATGACTTGCGGGGCAATCTCCTCGAAACGGCCCGGCCACTGCACCTCGGACAGTCCGCGGGCTATTTCTGCCTCGCCGGCCAGGAAATGGGGCAGGGCACGCAGGGCGGCCAGAGCCAAGGCAGCATTTTGCCGCTGGTGGGGGCCACGCAGTCCCAGGGGAAGCTCGCATTCCTCGCTCACAACACGGTAGTCTGTGTCCATGCGTTGTGCAGCGGCATGGATGGCACGGATGACTTCCGGCTGTTGAGGGGCTGTCAGCGCCGGGCGGTGCCAGGCGAAGATGGCGGCTTTTTCTGCGGCGATATCCTCCAGCGAGTTGCCGAGGTATTGAGTATGATCCATGCCGATAGGGGTCAGCACGGCCACGTCTTTGGGCACGGCGTTAGTGGCATCCAGGCGGCCGCCCATGCCGGTTTCCAGAATGATGATATCCACCTCTCGCTCGGCAAAGTACAGCATGGCCACAGCCAGCACCAGTTCAAAGAAGGTGGGTTTCACTTCCCAGGTCTCGATGATGTCGCGCACATGCCAGATGAGTCGGGCGGCATCGGCATCGGGTATCATCTCGCCATTCACGCGAATGCGCTCGTTGAACTCTACCAGGTGCGGGGAGGTAAAGAGGCCGGTGCTGTAGCCGGCGGAGCGTGCCACGCTTTCGGCAAAGGCGCATGTGGAACCCTTGCCGTTGGTACCGGCTACATGGATGACACGGGCTCGCGGATAAAGAACTCCGCAGGCCTGCAAAAGCCGGGTAATGCCTTCCAGCCCCAGCTTGATGCCGAACATTTGGGTGGAATAAAGCCAGTCCAGCGCTTCCGCATAGGTGGCAGATGGGTTCATGGGAGCAATGTGTTCAGGTTGGCAGATGTGGAACGTACGGCTCGCTCACGCCCACAGGGGACGCAGACGAGCCGTACGATGGAAAAGCGCAATCAGCACACCGACATCAGAACGGAATGTCGTCTGTCTCCTCGGGCATGGGTGCAGGAGCGGGTGCAGAGGGCTGCTGGTAGCCGCCACCGTTGCCGTAGCTGTTGCTGCGCTGTTGGTAGCTGCCGTTGTTGTAATTGTTGCCACCCTGCTGCTGGTAACCACCATTGTTACCGTAGCCGCCGTTGTTGCCATAATTATTGCTGCGCTGCTGGTAGCCTCCGCCGTTGTTGCCGTAGTTGCCGCCGCCCTGCGGGGCACCATCGCGGCCACCGAGCAACTGCAGATTCTCGGCAATGATACGAATCTTGCTTCGGCGCTGTCCGGTCTGCTTGTCTTCCCAGGTGTCCATTTGCAGGCGACCTTCGATGAATACCGGGCGGCCTTTGCTCAGGTATTGTGCGGCCACTTCGCCGGTTCGCCCCCAGCAGGTGACGTCAAGGAAGGTTGTTTCCTCCCGGCGCTCTCCTTCGTTCGGGCCGCTGGATACGCGGTTGACGGCCAGGCGCAGTTCGGTAAGGGAGTTGCCGCGGGGAGTCTGGCGAACCTCCGGGTCGGCGGTGAGGTTGCCGATAAGCATGACTTTATTCAGATTAGCCATAATAGTGAGTGATGTATAACGTTCTGTGTCTGAAAATCCCGCCTGCACCACAACGATACGGCAGGAAATGTGTTTCGTGCTTATTCTACCCACCATATACCCCTCTTGGCAAGCAAAAAGATAGCCGGAATATATCTTTTTTGGCTCTTTTTGACCGTTGACGCGATTATAGGCTTGCCTTTCAGTGCTCTGCATAGTATAATGCCCCACCCGCAGGCCGGGGGAACAGACCATTTTTTCCATCCATGAAAGTTGAACTCATAGAGAAAGCTGCTCAGATTGTAGGAGATAACCAGCTGCTGGTCAATATCGTGTCCAAGCGTGTGCAGCAGTTGAACCAGGGCTCCGACCCCTACGTGCCCACCACCCCCGAGATGGGCAGTGGCGATATTGCTCTTACCGAGATTGTTGAGGGTAAAATCATGTGGCGCGAGGCGGATGACGATACTCCCCTTATTTCCGGTGGGGATCTGGAAGACGACCTCTTCATCGATATGAGCGAGGCAGAAGGTATGCCGTCAGACGATGACCGCACCATCACTGCCACCATCGACCTGTAATTCCCTTTTTCTGTGCAGACCCGGCTGCCGGTCATTCTCCGGTCGCCGGGTCTTTTCATTCGGAATCTCCACATCTCATTCCAATTATGGCCAAGAAACCCGCCCCTCAGTCCTCCCTCATTGCCAGTAATAAGAAAGCCGGCCGGGATTATGAAATTCTCGGCAAGCACGAGTGTGGAATCGAGCTGCGCGGAACGGAGGTCAAATCCATCCGCGAGGGGCGTGTGAATATATCTGATGCCTTTGCGCGTGTGGAGAAAGGGCAGCTCTTCCTATACGGCTGCGATGTGCAGCCCTGGGAGACCGCCGGCAAGTGGTTCCAGCACGAGGCCAAGCGCCCGCGCCGCCTCCTGATGCACAAACGCGAAATTCTCAAACTCGAAATTCAGCAGGCCCAGAAAGGATTTGCCTTGCCCCTCCTGCGCCTTTACTGGAAGAATGGAAAGGTGAAGGCCGAGATTGGCATCGGCCGGGGTAAGACCCACCGCGACCAGCGCTATGACCTGAAGGCCCGTGTGGAAATGATGGAAGCTCGCCGTGAGGTGTCTCGCTTTAATAAGGGAAGCTGGTGATGTGCGGGAGTTGCTGCAGGGCGTGAGCTCTCTCTGCAAGCTTCTGCATTTCCGGATAAAAGTTTGTCATTTTTGTTTTTTTGTGCTACAATTCGGGAGTTCTCGTGTCTAAGAGGAAGAGAACACGCCATACATACACACCACAGCTATGACGACAAAAAATATACTCATCACCGCAGTGTGCGCCTTTGCCGGACTGAGCATACTGCAGGCAGAGAACACCGCCACGGCCGTAACAACTGCAAAGCAAGAGATTGTTTACCAAAAGCTTACGCATCCGTTTTTTCAGGATACACCCTATCCTGCCTGGTCGCAGATGAACCCGCAGCAGGGTATTGCTGATACTAGTGCGGCGTTGGCTCTGGCCCGTCAACGCATAGAGGAGATTTGCCTTATCAAACCGGAGGAGGCTACCTTCGAAAATACATTCCTTGCACTGAACCTAGCCAGCGATGAGCTGGGGCAGGCGCAGGGCTATATGTACCACCTCTCTTCTGTAATGGACAACGAAGAGCTGCGCGAGGCTCAGGAGTCCCTCATCCCCGAGCTCAGCGAGTTTGATGCCGCCATCATTGCCAACGACAGGCTCTGGAGTGTCATCAAATCTGCTGCCGCTCAGCCCTGGGTGAAGGAGCTCTCCCCCGCTAAACAGCGCTTCGTGCAGCAGACTGTGGATAGTTTTGTGGATAGCGGAGCAGACCTGCCGGCCGATAAGAAGGCGCGCAAGGCTGCTATAGAGCAGGAGCTCTCCCAGCTTACTCTCCAATTTGCCAAAAATGTTCTCGATAGTACTAATGCCTGGAAGCTTCTGATAACTGATAAGGAGCAGCTGCATGGCATGAGCGATGACTGGATGGCAAAAGCACAGGAAGAAGCTCGGGCCCGTGGCTTCGGCAGCGATGAAAAACCAGCCTGGCTCATTACACTGGACTACACGAGCGTGGGCGCTGTGCTGCGCGATTGTGATGTGGAGCAGACGCGCAAGATGTGCTGGCATGGCCAGGCGACTATCGGAGCTGTGGGCGAGTGGGATAACGAGCCGGTGGTGGCCCGAGTGATGGAGCTGCGCCGCGAGCTGGCAGAGTTGCTGGGCTTCAAAACGTATGCTGACCTGACGACTCACCGCCGCATGGTGGGCGGCGGGGACAATGCCATGGCATTCATCGATAATATGGCGGCCAAGGTTCTGCCTGCTTTCCGCGAGGAATGCAGCCAGATACTGGACTATGTGTCTAAGTGTAAGGGCGAAAATGTGATGTTCCTCGACCCCTGGGATCGCCGCTACTACCTTAATAAGATGTCGCAGGAGATGTACCAGTTCGATCCTGAAGAGTTGCGCCCCTACCACCGCGCGGACAACGTGGTGAACGGCATGTTTGCCTTGTATGGTGAGCTGCTCGGGGTGAGCTTTGCCGAGCTGCCCACCATCTGTCTGCAACCCGGCGAGTCCTGCCCGAAGGGGCATGTGGAGGTCTGGCACCCGGAAGTGAAACTCTTCAAGGTGACGGACAACAAGACCGGTGCCCACCTCGGTTCCTTCTACATGGATCTCTTCCCGCGCGCAAGCAAGCGAGCCGGTGCGTGGGTGATGCCCATGCGATATGGTGCTGCCGGAAAGGATGGTGCGCCGCATGCTCCGCATCTGGCAACGCTTGTGGGCAACCTCAGCACACCCACGGAGGATAAGCCTGCTCTTTTCTCCCACTACGATGTGGAAACTATTTTCCATGAGTTCGGCCACATGATGCACTGCATGCTGGGCGACACGGAGTTGCAGGCACACTGCGGCACCAGTGTCACCTGGGACTTTGTGGAGCTGCCCAGCCAGATGTTTGAGAACTGGACCTGGTATCCCGAGGGTATTGCCCGATATGCGTTCCACTACGAGACCGGTGAGCCCATGCCCGCAGAGTTGATAGCCAAGCTGCAGAAGAGCCGCTATTTCCTGCCCGCCACGGACAACATGGGACAGCTCTGCTACGGCAAGCTGGACCTGGAAATGCACATGAACTACGATGAGAAGTTTAAGGGCAAGCGGCTGGATGTAGCTACGGCTCAGCTGTTGGACTCCTGGCGCCTGCCCATGTCCATGCAGGCTCCTTCCTTCATGCGCCATCTCACGCATTGCATCAACGGTGGTTATTCTGCCGGGTACTATTCCTACAAGTGGGCTGAGGTGCTTTCTGCGGATGCCTTTACGCGTTTCCGCAAGGAGGGTCTGCTGAATACTGCCACGGGAGCCGATTTCCGCGAGGCTGTACTCAGCAAGGGCGACAGCAAGAGCGCTGCCGAGGTTTACCGCGATTTCATGGGCCGCGACCCGAATCCCGATGCTCTCCTGGAATCTCAGGGTCTCATCAGGACTGACGACTGATTGATTCAAATGACAGTTGATTTTCCGGCCGCCCGCGTCTTCTATGGTGCGGGCGGTCGTTTTCCGGGGAGGCAAGCAGCGTATAAGTTGTAATTGATATTTAACGCCGAGGGGGCATGTCGGTGTCATTAAGCATGACATGTACTCCTTCTTCATACGTCGGCCCGTTGTGGCCATTTGCGTGGCAATCATGTTGGTGCTGGGTGGTCTTATTACGGCGCTGAGCTTGCCTGTGGCACAGTATCCGGACATTGTACCGCCCGAGGTGAGCATATCTACCACCTATCCCGGTGCAGATTGCGAGACTGTGGTGGATTCCGTGGCGGCACCTATTGAGCAGCAGATGAGTGGTGTGGAGGGGATGGAGTATATGACCAGTACCTCTACGAATGAAGGCGCGATGAGCCTGAGCATCCTCTTCGATGTGGGTACAGGGGCAGATATGGACCAGGTGCTGGCCTACCTGCGCTATGCCCAGAGCACGGCTGCTCTGCCGGCAGAGGTACAGCAGCTGGGAGTAACAATGCGTACGCTCAGCGGGCCGCCCATGCTGCTGTATGTGTTGCGGGCTCCGAAGGGGCAGTACGACGCCACCTGGCTGAGCAACTACGCCTACATCAATTTTATGAATCCTCTGCTGCGCACGCCGGGTGTGGGTAATGTGCAGGTGTTTGGTGCAGGGGAGTATGCCATGCGCATCTGGCTGGAGCCGCAGAAGCTCGCTGCCCTGGGACTCACGGTGCAGCAGGTACAGGCCGCTGTGCAGGCGCAGAACTCTGTGCACCCCGTGGGCAAGGTGGGGGCGGAGCCTGCTACCCCCGGCCAGAAAACAACCTACACCGTGCGCACACAGGGCCGCCTGAAAACCGTGCAGGAATTCGGGAATATTATCCTGCGGGCGGATGCGGATTCCTTGGTGCGCCTGCGGGATGTGGCTCGCCTGGAGCTGGGCTGCGAGACCTACAATATGAGCTCCTCCTACAATGGGGAGGCCTGCGCCATTATTGCCATTTCCCAGAGTCCCGGCAGCAATGCCCTGCAGACGGTGCAGGAAGTGGAAAAAACGCTGGCGGGGCTGAGCCTGGCCCCGGGGCTGGAGCTGCAACAGGCGCTGAACACTACGGAAAGTGTGCGGCTGGGTATCGAGGAGATTCTCTACACGCTGGGGCTGGCTCTGCTGCTGGTGGCACTGGTGGTGTTCATTTTCCTGCAGGGATGGCGCGCGACGCTCATCCCGCTCACGGCGGTGCCCGTCAGTGTGGTGGGTACGTTTATCTTTTTCCCGCTCTTCGGTATGGAGGTGAACACCATCTGCCTCATGGGGCTGGTGCTGGCCATTGGCCTGGTGGTGGACGATGCTATTGTGGTGGTGGAGGCTGTGCAGACGCATCTGGACGCCGGGGAATTGCCCGTAGCAGCTACACAAGCTGCTATGCGCGAGGTAGCCGGGCCGGTGATGACCACGGCTCTGGTGCTGGCGGCGGTGTTTTTTCCCTGTATGCTGCTGCCGGGCATCACGGGGAACTTGTTTGCGCAGTTTTCGGTTACGATAGGTGTATCCATTCTTCTTTCCGCCTTTTGTGCACTGAGCCTCAGCCCGGCACTGTGTGCTCTGCTGTTGCGGCGTGGTACAGGGGCAAAAGGGCGGCTGACTAGGGCTTTTAATGCTGTGGTGAATCGCACGCGAAGCGCGTATGCTCGGGTGGCGGGCAACATGATTCGGCGTGGTGTGTTTACAGGGCTGGTTTTACTGGTGATGGCTGCCTGCATTTACCCCGTTGTGAACCGTGTGCCGGCAGGTTTCCTGCCGGATGAGGACGAGGGGTACCTGTACGGCTCGTTACAGATGCCCTTCGGCAGTTCTCTGGGCGTTACAGAGCAGGGCACGGAGCAGATTGTGCAGCTGCTGGGGCGTAACCCCGCTGTGAAGGGGGTGGTGATGGTCAACGGCTTCAACCTCCTCACCGGTGTGCAGAGTTCCAACAACGCATTCTTCTTCATCACTCTGCAGGATTGGGCAAAGCGCAATCCCAAGACTCAGAACGCCGCAGCTATTGCGGCCAATCTGCGGGAGCAGCTTAATTCCCTGGCCTCCGGTGGCATTGGCACGGCCATCCTGCCGCCGCCCATACCGGGTGTGGGCGCCACATCGGACGTCACTTTCATGCTGGAGGATCGCGCCGGTCGTGGCTCGGAGTATCTGGCCTCGCAGGCTTCCGTATTTACCCGTGCGCTGGCAGACTGCCCTCAGATAGCCGCTGTGCAGAACTTCCAGGCGGCGGATACGCCGCAGTACTTCATCACGCTGAATACAGAGAAAGCGCTCACTCAGGGCGTGAATCTCAGTGCTGCGTACGACACGATACAGACCTTCCTCGGCAGCTCATTTATCAACTATTTCAACCTCTATGGCTACCAATATCCCGTCTATATGCAGGCAGACGCTGCCTCGCGCATGCAGGTGGAACAGCTGCAGGAGTTCTACTTGCCCGGAGCAGGCGACAGTAATGTGCCGCTGGATGCGCTGGTGGATGTGCGTTTTACCTACGGCCCGCAGTTCATCATGCGGCAGAATATGTACAATGCGGCCATGCTCAACGTGGTGGCGGCTTCGGGCTATACCTCTGCCCAGGTCATGCAGGCACTGGAGGAGACTTTTGCCCGCACTATGCCGGGGGACATGGGCTACTCCTACTCCGGCATGAGCTACCAGCAGCAGAAAGCTGCGCAGGGCATCAGCCTGGCCGGCATCTTTGCTATCTCCGGCGTCTTTGCGTACCTGCTGCTGGCTGCGTTGTACGAGAGTTGGGCCCTGCCGCTCACCATTGTGCTTTCCGTGCCCGTGGCCATTCTTGGTGCCCTCAGTACACTTTGGCTGTCCGGTATGGAGCTGGATTTGTATGCGGAGATAGGCCTCATCATGCTCATCGGACTTGCTGCCAAGAACGCTATTCTCGTGGTAGAGTTCGCGCAGGATCGTCTGGCAGAAGGCATGTCCCTGCTGCAGGCCACCCTCGCCGGTGCCAAAGCCCGCCTCCGTCCCATCCTCATGACCAGTTTTGCTTTCATACTCGGCTGCGTTCCCCTTGCCCTGGCCACTGGTCCCGGCGCAGAAGCCCGCCGCTCCATCGGTATCACCGTTATCGGCGGCATGACTACCGCCACCATCATCGGCATCCTCTTCATCCCCTTCTGCTACTTTCTCATCTCCCGCTGGTGCCGTCGCAACGCTGCCCATACGCCCACATAGTGTTCTTCCTTCAATGGATGAAAGTCCATAGTATTGATAAAGAGATATTTGTGAATGGTGTCTATAAGGGTTTTTTAAGAATATTTTGTTGCGAAAGCAATTGACGCTGCTTATGGTGTATGGTAGAATGCTCATGTATGAAAATGCCCCAAATCCTGGCTGCTCTGATAATGCTTGCCCCGCTTTTTGCTACACAGGAAGATCCTGTGCTGGAAGCTGATTATGATGAAGATATGGCCGATGCTGCACGCGAGATAGATTCTACGGTGCCGGTCGAGGTGCTGGAAAAGGAACGCGGCGCTGCTCAGGAAGCGATGCAACTCTTACAGTCGCTGATAAGAGTGGGTTCCGGCATTGTGGATCGAGCCACTGCCGATGCCGCCGCTCCGGAGATTCTCAGAATTAACACCCGCCTCAATGAATGCCTCAACTCCATCCGGCACCTGGAAGAGCTGGAGAATGAGGTAAAAGAGATTGAGCGATTGATGGTAGAGACGGGCAAGGAGTCGCAGCGCCTGGGCCAGGCTCGTCTGTACGGTTCGGTGGAACTGGCTCGTGCCAGCGGTTTCTCTGCTGCCGTGGTACGTGAACACGAGGAGCTTACCCTGCAGGATAAGGAACACATCGGTAAACTGCTGATGGCTCGCTATGCCGGATTGGCAGCCAAATACCCGCAGATAACCGGTGGCCCCGGCTGGGATGAGGAATGCGCCTGGGTGGTGGAAGACTCCGATACGGAGACACAGCAGGCTCTCGTGGAGGATATTATCGGTGGTATCGGAAGCGAGGCCGAATTCGACAGTGCCTTCTACATAAGTACCGGTGAGCGCTCCTATACCCTCCTGCGTCTCTCTCTTCGCATAGGTGAGAAGTATTACTTCCTTCCCATCTATGTGGACATTACCGGTCGACCGTTGGAACCGACCGGAGACGGAGAGTAAAAGTCAGAATGACGTGCCAGGGAACTATGTTTCCCCTTTCGCTTTTGGGGGGGAAACTCAGAATTGCATAAAAAACAGCGCTCCTTCCGGTAATGGAAGGAGTGCTGTTTTTCCTGTCTTTTCCGGGGAAATAATCAGAAGGTGTAGCTGGCACCTACGTTCACTCGGTGTTCCCGGCTGTCATCCATTGTGCTGAAGCTGTAGTTGGCACTGGTGCTCCAACGCTCGTTGATGCGGTAGGTGGCACCGGCTTCAATGCCCATCCCGTGGCGACCGGGGTTTTCTGTGCCGCCTCGCAGACCATCCTGTTCAATAACCGGATTGCTGCGCACCATGTCGTTCATGTAGCTTATTTCGCCGTGCAGTACCAGCTTTTCGCAACCGGGGTGCCCGGCGGTAATGGTAACTCCCTTCTCATCCTCTACTGCCTGGCTGGCCGGAGTACCCCAGGCTACATAGCGGACTCCCACACCGATTTCGCCACGCAGGTTCTGGATGGAACCGGTCTTGGCATTCCCTACGGTGTCAGACTCGCTGGTGAAGTACTCCAGCCCACCGAATACGCTCATGCACAGCTGATCGGTTACTTGTTTATTCCAGCTCAGGCGAGAGTTAAGCTGCAGGCTCTGCTGCTCCCATTCGGCGGATTCCCATTCGGCATTAGTCTGACCATAGGCAGCCACCCAGTCGAAACTGAGGCAGGAGGTGTCGCTCAGCTTCCTGAGGCCGTGTTCTCCATACAGTGCCATGTAGGTGCCTTCCTGTTCGACTTTGCGCATGCCGGGAATAGCGGCATCGCCGTCGACGTATCCGAACGCCACGCCTATGCTGCTCTTGCGGCCTACCTTCATATCTGCACCCACGGCAGCACCCTTCAGGTCGATATCGCTCTTACCTATATCGCTGGTGCCACCCAGCACGGCTGCCCAGGCTGTACCGCGGCCGTTGGCAATGCAACCGGTGTTGGTATGCTGGCCCCGCACAGTGTCTACAAAGGCGCGGCTGGCAGTAGCAATGCCCCAATTGCTCGCCGTGAAGGCTTCGGCAACGCGGTTGTCGAACACGGCGGTCAGGGAAATAGTGTCGTTCTCAATGATATATTCCACCAATCCATTATCCATCGTTACAGTCAGGCTGCCAGCGTCGAGATTGTCGCTCATCATCAATATATCGCCTGCAGAGTAGCCGCCGGAAAGCTTGATGGCGGAACCTGTTGCCATAGTTAAAGCCTTCGTTTTCATTGTGCTGCCATTCATCAGCGAAATGAAACCGCCTTCATCCACGCTTACTTTATCCGCAGCAAGTTCTACGGTCTTGCCACCTTCCGCCTGCAGAGTACCTCCCTTGCGTACGATTACCTCACCGGCATCCAGTGCAGAGTCGGCTCCAATCATGGACAAAGTGCCGCCATTGTTGATGGTAACGCTTGCAGCTTCCACAGTGCCGGCATTGTTCACGCTGCCATGATTGATGGTTATCATCATAGGTTTATCCGGATTATAGGCAGTCACGGAACTTGTTTTATCGATGTTAATCTCGGCGGTACCATTTCCGCTCTCTGACCCTACGGTCAGACTACCGAATTCTGCTTTTGAGCTATTCGTAAGCGACAGTGTCGTTGACGTCGTATTTTCATCATGCGTGCTCAATTCCACACCATTTGCTACAAGAAATACAGACTCGTTATCAACATTTATGACAGTCTCAGAGTTCGTTACTTCCCTGCCCATTTTATCCTCGCCCGTATACAAAAGTGTGAATACATCCGTTCCGGGATACTTTAATTCCAGTGTACTATTATTTTTGACGTTGACGAGCGAAAGCGTGCCGGACTGTGCGCCGAAGTAACTAGGCATTATGCCGCATGAGTTACTATCGGAAGCCATTTTGGCACCAATCTCACCATGAGAATTGTCTTGTATCGTCAGGATGGCTTCTCCTAGGAATAGAGAACCATAGCTACCAAAATTGACGTTGGAGTTGTTAGTCACCACAACTTCACCTCTTCCTACCTTGTAGCTTGGATCCACAGAAGCATTTGCATACGTGCCTTCATAGCGGTTCGCGATGTTTTTGTTGCTGTCTGCCTCTGGTGTCTTTGTTGTGGCATGCACAACATGGCAGCCTTGGTGTAGGATATCCTTTTCATCTAGGTAGGTGTGAATACCTATAGATGTGCAGTAACCAAATTCGTTCACCAGCGCCGAATTGTCAAAAGTCAGCTTACCATTACCATTCATTCCGCCTATATTCAGATGTATTTGCGACTGGTAAAGCGTGTATGTTGAATTACGGACTAACATGACAGCATCTTTACCGCCTACTCCTAATCGTACGAAAGCATTACCTTTACCTTCCGGCCAAGCTACACCATGAGTAGTCCCGGAGTTTGTAGAGCTGATCATGCCTGAATAAATATCGGCGCTATCAATTATGAACGTACCTTCACGGACAAATAAATCATTGTTGATATCACCGTCTTCATTGATTGTTAATGTTCCGTTTCCATCTTTGGCAATGGGACTATATATAGCCGGTGATGATGCAGGTATCCGATGGTTTGATTGTTGCTGTTATCGGGTTGCCTGTCAACGGATCTACGCCGATAACACCACCGATGGTGATATATCCGGCCTGAGCTGAGTATGAAGCAGCAGCCATCAGCGCCACCAACAACGTTTTAGGTAATCTTGTTTTCATAATAGAATGAGTAAATTATCTGACAGCTGCCTGTTATGCAGCTGTGTGGGCATTGTATCGTATTTCAAATGAGATAGTTCTTTTTGGTGTTGATAATGTGTAATTTAAAGCGATTTAATGACTAAAAAGACGCCATTCAAAAAACGATGAAATACGTTTAAACCTCTTATTATAAAAAAATAAACTTGCTATCTCATTTGAAATGAGATCATCTCTGCAGAAAATTTACCCGCAAAACGCGCATACTGATTGACTAGGGCGGTAGCATCTGGCATAATGCGGGGCAGATATGGCAGAGATGAGCAGTTTTGTGTTTTTCGGCAGCGATGAGGGCGCAGCCAGCACTGCGGCGTCCAAATGTGCGGCTGAGCTCTCTGCCGGGGGCGATGGCTGGGGGGATGAGACGATAGACGGAGCTGCCGCCACGGCAGATGAGGCGGTGGAGCTGATACGCCGTGCTATCTCGGGCCTGCAGATGATGAACATGTTTGGCGGGCGCAAGGTTATCTGGCTTAAGGGGGTGAATTTCCTGGCAGATACATCCTCCGGTGCCCGTAGTGAAGCCGTGCAGGATGCAATGGAGGACTTACTGGCCGTGCTGGGCAGCATGCCGCCGGAGACATTCTTTGTGCTCAGCAGTGCTGAGATGGACAAGCGCCGTTCGTTTTTCAAAAAGCTGGGTAACGTGGCGCAGGTGAAGGAGTTTTCCAAAATCGACATTTCCAAACCCGGCTGGGAGAGCGAGGTGGCGGCTCTTACCGTGCGCATGGCTAAGCCGCTGGGGCTTACCTTCGACAATGATGCGCTCGACCTTTTTGTGCACCGAGTGAACGAGAGTACACGCCAGATTGGCAATGAGCTGGCCAAGATAGATGTGTACCTTGGGGCGGAGCGTCGCCGAGTGACGCTTCAGGATGTGGATCTGATGGTGGCTGTATCGCGCAATGGTGTGATTTTTGAGATTTCCCGTGCTATTGAGCAGAGCGATTGCCGCCTGGCTGTGCGTCTTATTAACGAGCAGCTTGAGCATGGTGAGGCAGCCGTCACCATTATGCGTGCAGCCATTGTTCCCACGGTGCGTAACCGCTTTTGCGCTCGATTGCTGATGGATTCCTTCGGCATCGATGCCAATAACTACCGCGCTTTTGAGGGTGCACTGAATAAACTGCTGCCCTCTGACCGTAAAATCCTGCCCCTCAAGAAGGATGGCACGCCCAATGCCTATTCTCTTTTCAATGCCGCCCGAACATGTGGCAAGCTTACCCTTAAAAAGGCGCGCCGGGATTTGCAGGCCTGCGCTACCGCAGACCGCCAGCTTGTATCCACCCAGCTGGACGACCGCGATATTCTCCACAAGCTTGTTGTGAGCCTCACGGCCTGATGGGCACTCTTTTGCGAAAAATCCCCCGCCTGCGAGCATTGCAGGCGGGGGATTTCGAAGGTTCTCCTTTTGTATCGCGAATCCTGAGCTTTTACTTGCCCTTTTCGTCGAGTTTTGCCTTTACCTTCTCCTCCACTTCGGCGTAGAGGGCGGGGTTGGAGCGCAGTGCCTCCTTGGCGGCGTCGCGTCCCTGGGCAAGCTGGCTACCATTGTAGCTGAACCAGGAGCCGCGCTTCTGAATGACATCGTACTCCATGGCGAGGTCGATGAGGGAACCCACGGAGGAGATACCCTCATTGTACATGATGTCGAACTCGCATTCGGTGAAGGGCGGGGCTACTTTGTTCTTCACAATCTTGAGTTTCGTGCGGTTGCCGGCCACGGTGCCATCGGCACCTTTAATCTGGCCGATGCGGCGGATGTCGCAACGCACGGAGGCGTAGAACTTGAGGGCGCGGCCACCGGGGGTGGTCTCCGGGTTACCGAACATGACACCAATCTTCTCGCGGATCTGATTGGTGAAGATGCAGACTGTGCGGGCCTTGGCAATGAGGGAGGTAAGCTTTCGCAGAGCTGCACTCATCAGGCGGGCCTGGGCACCCACCGTGCTGTCGCCGATTTCGCCTTCCAGCTCCTGGCGGGTCACGAGGGCAGCTACGGAGTCCACTACAATCACATCGATAGCGTTGGAGCGTACCAGTGCCTCGCAAATCTGCAGAGCTTCTTCACCACTGTTGGGCTGGGAGACAAGCAGGTCATCCAGGTTCACACCCAGCTTGGCAGCGTAGGCCGGATCCAGCGCATGCTCCACGTCAATGAAGGCAGCCAGACCACCTGCGCGCTGAGCCTGGGCAATGACGGTGAGGGTGAGGGTGGTCTTGCCGGAGGATTCCGGTCCGAAAATTTCTACAATACGGCCGCGCGGTACACCGCCGGCACCCAGGGCACGGTCGATGAGCAGGTTACCGGTGGGGATAACCTCCACCTCCATGGTCTTTTTATCGCCCAGGCGCATGATGGCAGTTTCGCCGAAGTCTTTCTGAATCTGGAGCATAGCGGCATCCAGCGCGCGCTGGCGCTGAGCCTGCATTTTCTCCTGTTCGGGGGAAATTTCTTTACTCATATCACTGCTGAGCTTACCTGTTCGCCTCACGGCTTGCAAGCTCAAAATCTGCCAGCAGAGCAAAAAGCTTGCCAAAGCTGCCGGATGGGTGTAGACTGTTGCCACAACGTCATTCATCATCAGACACGTATGAACAGAATTACACTCGTCGGCATTGGTTGCGGTTCCCGCACTCGCACATACATGAAACTCGCGATGGAGCATCCGGAGCAATTCCGCATTGTTGCGGCGGCTGACCCGGTGCGCGTGCGTGCTGAGCAGGTGCGGGATTTTGCTCCTGAGACAGAGCGTGATTCCGTGCAGCTTTTTGCGAATGCGGATGAGCTGTTGTCGCAGCCTCGCCTGGCGGATGTCGCTATCATCGGCACGCAGGATGATTACCACTTTGAGCCTGCCAAGCGTGCGCTGGAACTGGGCTATGACCTGTTGCTCGAAAAACCCATTGCCAAGACGCTGCGCGAGGCTCTGGAGCTGCGCGACCTCGCGCAGAAACTCGGCCGCCGTGTGGCCATCTGCCATGTGCTCCGCTACACCCCTTTCTACAACACCATACGCAATATCATCCGCAGTGGTGAGTTGGGGCAGATTATGACCTTTAACGCCAATGAAGGCGTCGGAGCCTGGCATTTCGGCCATTCCTTCGTGCGTGGCCATTGGGGCAACAGTGTGAAATCCACCCCCATGATTGTGGCCAAGTGCTGCCACGATATGGATATTCTGCATTGGCTCATGGAGCGCCCCTGCGAGCAGGTTTCATCCTTCGGAGAACTTTCTTTCTTCCGCAAGGAAACGCTCACAGAACCGCGCCCCGAGCGTTGCACAGACTGGACTACTCCCATAGGCGAAGACCCATGGGATGCCCGCAAGTATATAACGGACGATACCTGCCGCCGCTGGCTGCGTATGGTGATGGACGGTGTGGATGAAGCCACCCCTGAGCAGATTACCGAGTGGTTGCGAACTTCTCCCTGGGGACGCGATGCTTTCCAGTGTGATGACAACGACCAGCCGGACCACCAGGTGGCCATTCTGCGCTACCAGGGCGGTATCACCGGCACCTTCACCATGACCGCTTTCGAGGAAGGTCGCCACATCGAAATTTATGGCACAAAAGCCAAGCTGCGTGCAGGTGCCTTTTACAAGGAAAACGGCCCCGGCGAAATCTCCATCACCGAGCACTTCAGCAAGAAGACCCGTACGGTGGCGGTGGAAGAGGCTGCCGGTGGCTATGCCGGCCATGGCGGCGGGGACTGGGGCCTTGTGAGCAACCTGTACAATGATATGCGCGTGGTGGAGGATGTGAGCCTGATGACGACTTCCATCCAGGCCAGTGCTCATTCTCACGTCATTGCCTTTGCAGTGGAACACGCCCGTCGCACCGGCGAAGTGGTGGATATAAAAGAGTTTGAAGCAAAGGTGCTTGCAGGAGAGCTGAATTATTAAAATATTTTTATGCTGAGGGAGATTTGTCGGGTAGTTTTTATTTTCCTGTCCATTGCGTTGCCTGCTGTTGCGGCGGCGCAGTGGACAACGGATTATGAGGCTGCAATGGCACAAGCCCGGAAAGAGGGCAAGGCCGTGTTGGCAGATTTCACGGGCTCGGACTGGTGTTATTACTGCACACTCCTGAAAAAAGAAGTGCTGGAGCAACCCGAGTTCAGTGCTTGGGCGGAGAAAAATTTCGTGTTGCTGGAGGTGGATGTGCCACAGAACCCTGCTTTTGACCGCAAGCTCCTGGCCCGGAATCAGATGCTGTGCAGTAAGTACAGAATAGACGGATACCCCACGGTGCTGGTGCTGGATGGAGAGGGGCGAGCCCTGGGGGGGCTGTTCGGTTATGTGGGAGATTGGAAAGCTGTGCGCCGGGTTTTGGAGCCGGGCTTGCAGGCTGTGCGGTTGCTGCAAGGTGCAGAGACGTTGCAGGGCGAAGCTAAATTGCAATCTCTCATACAGGCCTGGAAGCTTATCCCCGAGGAACTACACGAGCTGAACATTCCTTTACAGCAGGAACTTTCCGCGATTGATACACAGGATATCAGCGGTCTGAGGGCTGCCGCGCAGGCAGAGCAAAGCTTGCAGGCTTGCACTGCCGCGGCGGAGGCTGCTCCCACAGATGCCGCCGCACTCGATATTGTGAACGCAGAACTTGCCCGCGCTGTTCCCCTCAATCGCCGCCAGCTGCTGGAGCTCAAATACCGCATCCTCATTACCGGTGTGCAGACCCCTGAGGATGTGTACGCTGCTGCGGAAGTCGCCTATGCCATGATAGATGCCGACCTACGCCTTTCTCCCCAGGTGAAGGAAAGCCGGAAAAGACAGATGAAGGGTGTTTTTGCTAATCCGCAGACCAGCATTAACCGCAGCCGCACGATTCGCCGCAAGCGCCCGATTCGCTGAAAATTCGGAGTCGCTTCATCGGGTTTTTGAAGCGGAGAGAGTGGGATTCGAACCCACGGTGACATCTCTGCCACGCTCGATTTCGAGTCGAGTGCCTTAGACCAACTCAGCCATCTCTCCAATAAATAGTGGTGGTGGCGAGATTATGGGGGTGTGTCGGGCGGATGTCAAGTCATTTTTGTGGCGTGCAGAGCATTTTGCTTGAGGAAGCGGTGAAAATGTGCTAAAACCTGAGCAGCGGTGTACATGACCGCAGGTTTTTACGTATAGGTACAATAAGGTATGAAGAAAATATGGCAGAACGTGGCCGGTGTCTGTATGCTGGCGCTGGCTCTGAGTAGTGGTGTTGAGGCACTGGAAGTGTCAGAGCTTACGCCGACTCTGACCCGTGGTTATGCGGATAAACATTTCGACAAGGATTACAACTACCGTATCCTGGAGGATTGTAGCGTGCGCCGTACCTGGCAGGAGGAGGGGAAGAGTATTATCATTGACTTCGATATCCGAACGGAAAAAGTGGTATCCATCTACATTGTGTACAGCCCGGAGGCTGATAAGAAAACGGCACTTGCAGATGTGAAGGTACTCACGGAGAATCGCCGCGAAGGTGCTAAGTGGATTAATGCCAAAAAAGATGCGCTGGATGGTGTTGGCCTCAAAAAGTCGCGTTTGATGCGCCTTACGGATAAGAGTCTTCTGTTCTGGGAGAGTGCTGCGAAGGAAAAATGCTCTCGCCTGTGCTGGTTTGCGACTGCTCCGAAAATTGACCGCATGGCGCTGGGGAACATGAATGATTATTCCGGCCGCACAGCCATGGGTAACACCCGTTCCGGTGGCACTTTCCGCCAGTTTCAGGTAGATGAGGAGCGCCGTATGCGCATTGAGCCGGTACGGGTGGAGACAGCTGTTGCTGTTGTGACACCGGCACCCCGTCCGGCAGAAGATGTGGCACCCGCTGTGGAGCAGAAGCCTGCT
The DNA here is from genome assembly GCA_017415555.1 of Akkermansia sp. Taxonomy (GTDB): domain Bacteria; phylum Verrucomicrobiota; class Verrucomicrobiia; order Verrucomicrobiales; family Akkermansiaceae; genus Akkermansia. The sequence continues at coordinate 20,277 of JAFQGF010000054.1, read as the reverse complement.
GTTGCTCCCGTTAAAAAACCGGAACCTGTGGTCGATGGGCTTGCTGCTTCTGTTGCAGATGAGCCGGAAGCACCGGAGGACGGAGCTGAGGTGAAGAGCTCGGCTAATCTGCTGCAGGCTCTTGGCATTCAGGCAGATGATGAGGTGGTGAAGTGGGGTGCAATTGGCCTTGGTGTTCTGCTGCTGTTGATATTATGGGGTGCCGTATCTTCTGCTCGTCGCAAGGCTGTACAACGTGCTCGGTTCGAGAAGCTCCTGAAGGGTGGAGATGAGGATAAAAATTGACAACAGAGATACCCTATTTCACAGATGAAAACAAAACTCACACTTACTCTGGCAGTTGTGGCACTCCTGTGTCAGTGCAGCCAGTTGCAGTCCGACTGCCAGGCATTGCGGCAGCGCGAGGCCGAGATTGCCCGCGAGGTGAAGGGCGATTATTACATCGGCCGCCGCTACGAGGTGCCGTATACTCGCTTCTGGGGGTATTTGCGGGAGCCGGGGCAGAGCTGGCGCACCGCCAAGCTGGTGCTGATGGATGAGAGACTGTGCCGCACGCCGGACCGCGGGCCTGAGCCGCCCCTTCCCAATGCTGTATACGGAACGGATAATAATGTGGAATATGTGGTAAAAGGTTCCTACACAGGTACCAATGCGTACGACCCCAGCACAAATCAGGTGCTTCCGCTATTCCGCCCCACCAGCTTTGAGGTTCGCAACAAACAACCGGGGTTCCTCTTCGTACCCTCCGAGAAGTATGAGGAAACGCGTGTAACTCTGCGACCGGCTATCATGCCTACCCCGGAGCAATGTGCACAATATCGATAATATGACGCGTATTTGACGCGCAGGGGACTCTTTAATCTGCTACAATGCCTGCCGGAGTATCTGCACATCGTTTTATACCATCGAACTTTCCAGCTTAATATGGCACAGTCAAAAATTCTTGTAGGTCTTGAAATCGGCACGTCTAAGACGTGCATGGTTGTGGGGGAAATCCGTCCGGATTCCACCGCGACCATTATTGGCGTGGGTGAGGTGCCCAGTGCAGGTGTGCGCAAGGGTGAGATTGTGGACCAGAGCATGGCACGCCAGTGTGTGTGCGATGCCTGGCAGCTGGCGCAGGATCATGCAGAGGTGGATATTCTCAATGTGTTCCTTTCAGTCACGGGGGATCACATTGTGGGTGAGAATCATACTGGCTCCTACCGCTTGCCGGATGATGAGAACATCATTGAATATGAGCACATGAATCTTGCCCGCGAGAAGGCAGAGAAGGCGGAGATTCCTGCAGACCGCTTTGTCCTTAATCGTGAGCTGGGTAATTTCTACATCGATAATCGCGAGGCTTCCCGCCACCCCGTGGGGCTTACCGGACGCACCCTGGATGTGAACTGCCATGTCATGCATGGTATCCGAACGCGCCTGCAGAACTCTCTGCTGTGTGTGCGCCAGGTGCCGCTGGAGGTGGAAGACCTTGTCTATGCACCGCTTGCAACAGCTCAGATGGTGCTCAACCGTCAGCAGAAGGAAGCCGGTGCCCTGCTTATCGACATTGGTGGCGGTACGTCCGACTTCATTTGCTACAGCGGTGGCGATGTGGTGGCCAGCGGCTGTATTCCTGCCGGTGGTAACACCATCAACAGCGATATCATTAAGCTTTCCGACCAGCGTATCACCACCACCAAGGCCGCCGAGGTGCTTAAGTGCACAGAGGGCAATGCCTTCGGTGATGAAAAGGATCGCTCCCTGGCTGTTTACAAGAGCGAAAACGGACTCAGCGATGCTTCCATTGCCCGCGGCGACCTCAACCGCATTATTCGCAACCGCTTGGCAGACATTCTGGTGCGTGTGGGTAAGCGCGTGCCGGAGGACGTGTGGAAGCAGAGTGGTATGAGCGTGTATCTTTCCGGCGGCACCAGTTTGATGCGCGGTCTGGATACCCTGGCTCACCACATTTACGGCGTACCGGTACACCAGCCGCCGCCCATGGTGGAGGGGCAGAGTTATTCCTACCTGGCGGACCCGCGTTTCTGCACGGCTATTGGTCTTATCCGCTTTGCCCAGCGCTATGATGATGAAGCCATGCGCAATGTGTCTCCCGGCTTCCTGAAGCGCCTGTTCAATATGTTTATCCGCAGGAACTGATGGCCTTTTCTCATCCATTGATTCGGGCGAACGCAGAGTTTTTATCCTACACCTTTCCTATACTATAAACGATTATGCTCCCTTACCAGACAATACCGCAGAAGGAAGAAGGCATTGCCATAGTGGGTATCGGCGGTGCCGGTGCACATATTCTTCAGTGTTTTGCAGGTTCCAGTGCCAACAATGTTCGCCTCTATACTCTTTCGCCGGATGAGCGCGAGGGGCTGGGAATCAGCAGCAATGTGGAGTTTGTTCAGCTGGGTGGTGGGCGTCATCATGGCATGAGTACAGGTGGTGACCCCGCTGTGGGGGCTCTTGCAGCCCAGGAGGGAAGGGAGCAGATGGCGGCCATACTTGATGGGGTACGCCTGCTGGTGATGGTGGCCGGCATGGGTGGCGGTACCGGTTCGGGCGTAGCGCCGGTATTGGCGCAGATGGCGAGAGATGCCGGGCTTTTCCTGGTATCTGTAGTTGTGATGCCTTTCTTCTTCGAGGGCAAGCGCCGTCGTGCTCAGGCCGAGGCTTCTCTGGAGGAGATAGCGCGCCTCAGCGATATTGTATTCTGTTTCGAAAACGATTACATGGAGGAAATCTACAGCGACCGCCCCAGCATTCGCGTTGTTTTTGAGGAAGTGGACCGCATACTGGCTCGTGCTACGGCTGCAGTTCCCATGCTGGCATCTTCGCCCGGCTTTATCAACCTTGGTCTGGACGACCTGGCCACAGTTCTTGAAAATCAGGATTCCCGATGCATTTTTGGTACCGGCAGCGGATATGGCGCCAACCGTGCAGAGGCAGCGGCGCAATCCGTGCTGGAGTCTCCGCTTGTGGCTTACCATGGGGCACTCAGTTTTGCGCGTGCCGTCATTGTGCACATTGCCGGTGGCGACAGCCTGTCACTTACCGAGGTGCGCATCGTCATGGAGAAAGTGCGTGAAGCACTGGCTGACGAGGACGTCAACATCTTCTTCGGTACCACTGTTAAGCCGCATCTGGGGGATGAAATCCGCGTGACGCTGATAGCCTCTGTCAATGCGGATGAGTTTAAGCGCGCTATAGAGGCACCTCCCGTGCCCGAGCGCGTGCCGCTTCCGGTGGACACGGTGGCAGCACCGGAACCCGTAGCCGCAGAGACAGAGGAAGGAATGCCGGAGGCGGGGGAGGACTCTTCTGCCCCGACTATGGGCGACAATATTTACGAGGAGGACACCGAGGAAAGCCCGGAGCTGTCTGCAGAGCCTTATGTGCCGGAATCTGTCCCGGCGGTAGCACCGGCCGGGGAGGATTTATTTCCGGCCGGGGAGGAAGCGGAGGATGCCGTGCCCACCTTTAGCCATCAGCCTGCTATGCACCAGCCGGAGCTTATGCCTGCAGCCGGTATAGCAGTTCCGTCTGCCGAAGAGGTCGAGGATGAGTTGCCGCTGCCGGAGGTGGTGCGCAAGGACTCTTTCTACAATGCCGGTGGGCCTCCCGGGCGCTATCCCATGGTAGGGCGTCGTCGCCCGCAGGAGGAGGATGACCTCGATACTCCGCCATCTTTGGATGTGAACGATCTGCGCAGCTTCTTTCCCCGTGGGTAATGTGCAGGAAAAGCTGTCTGGCGAACAAATAGCTCAATTGCATGAAATTTGGGTTGCAAATGTGAGGGAAGTCTGCTAAACTCCCCGCGCACAACGGCATGGCTCGCTGTGCCCGTCTCATATACATGCATCGCCACACACCATGAGTTTACCGTTTTTCAGCAAAATCCGCAACAGAAAAGCACACTTGAAGCTCGTCCGTCAGGAGCTTCAGCGGGTGCGCGATGAGATTGCGCGTCAGACGGAGGATTTCGAGCCCTATGTGCGCGAATACATGCGCCAGGTGTGCAAGGGGCAGGGCAAGATGCTGCGCCCCGGGCTGGTCCTGCTCACTGCAGCTGCCACCGGCGGCATTAAGCAGGAGCATATCACCTTTGCTGCTCTGTTGGAGATGATTCACATGGCCTCCCTCATCCATGATGATGTGTTGGACAAGGCCGATACTCGCCGCGACCAGCCCACGCCCAATTCCCTGTGGGGGAATGAGCTGGCCGTGCTGTTGGGCGATACGATGCTGGCTCAGGCCATTGTGATGGGAACTGAGATAGGCGGTAGCAAGTTCTGCCGCAAGATGGCCATCGCCATGCGCGACCTCTGTCAGGGTGAGGTGGAGCAGTCCACCCGCCTGTGGGATATGGAGATGAGCCGCGCGGACTACTACGAGCTTATCCGTAAGAAGACGGCCACCCTCTTTGCTGTGGCCATGAGCGGAGCTGCATACCTTCAGGGGCTGGATGAGGAAATGACCGAGCACCTTAACCGCATGGGTACGTTGCTGGGTATTTCGTACCAGATTTACGATGATTGCCTGGATTTGACCGGCACCAATGAGAGCGCCGGTAAAACACTTGGAACCGATGCCGAGAAGGGCAAACTCACGCTGCCGGTGTTCTTCCTGATGGAGAGCACGAGTGAGGATGTGGCAGACTTTGTACGTGGTGCCGTGGAGCGTCACGAGGAGATTGATTACACAGCATTGCGCCATACGGACGCCTTCCGCGAGGCTATCCGTCTCTCCGTGGAGGAGGGGCTCTCCCGCAATGAGGAGGCGCGCGAGGTGTTGTGGCTGCTGCCGGATACTCCTGCCCGCAAGGCACTGGCGGAAATGACCTACCGCCTGGATGACATGTTGCGCGATTGCTGCAGCTGATTTTTTTGTATGATAAGACCCGACAAGATGGTACCCGCTGTGAGCGGTCTGGCCGCTGAGGTGTGGCAGGAGGTGTGTGCCGCCGCAGAAAAAGCCTCGGTGCATGAGCCTAAGCTGCTGGGTATGCTGGATGATGTGGTGCTCAGCCGTACCTCTCTGGCCAATGCTGTTGCGGTGCGTCTGGCGCGCAAGCTTTCCCGGCGGGATATGAATCGCGACGAGCTGGAGCCGCTCATCCGCACGCTGCTGAAGGCCAACCCCATGGTGGTGGATTGCATGGCAGCGGATTTGCGTGCCGTGGTGGAGCGAGACGCCGCCTGTCACAACGTGCTGGAGCCGTTATTGTTCTTCAAGGGGTTCCATGCGTTGGCCACCTATCGAGTGGCTCATGTGCTGTGGCAGGAGGGACGGCATCTGCTGGCTCTGCTCTTTCAGAGTGTGGGCAGCGAGGTGTTTGGGGTGGATATTCATCCTGCGGCGCAGATAGGCTGTGGTATTCTGCTGGACCATGGCACCGGCTTTGTGGTGGGTGAAACCGCCATCATAGAAAACAACGTTTCCATGCTTCACGAGGTTACGCTGGGAGGTACCGGCAAGGAGAAGGGCGGCGCCCGCCACCCCATTGTACGTAGTGGCGTGCTCATTGGTGCCGGTGCCAAGGTGCTGGGGCGTGTGGAGATTGGCGAGTGTGCCAAGATTGCCGCTTCCTCTGTTGTGCTGGCTGATGTGGAGCCGCATACCACTGTGGCCGGTGTGCCCGCTGTGAAGGTAGCCACTGACCGCGCCTGCTGCGATACCCCGGCTCTGGGGATGCAGCAGAATATCGACAACGAATCATGATTACTGAGCTGGATATACATCTGCCCCTGCGCAAGGCGCTCAAGGAGGACGCCCGCCGGAAGGCTGTGGCGCAGAAGCTGGGTATTTCCCCGTACCGCGTGCTTTCCATGCGCCTTTTGAAGGACAGCATCGATGCCCGCCGCCGCCCCATCTGCAAGCAGCTTCGCCTCCTGGTGGGAGTGGATGAGCAGTTGCCGCCCGCAGAGCTTCCCCACAGAGAATATGCTCCGGTGCCATCGGGAGCCCGCCGTGTCATCATTGTGGGTAGTGGCCCCGGTGGCTTGTTTGCCGCTCTGCGTTGTCTGGAGCTGGGCATGCGTCCTATCGTGCTGGAGCGTGGAAAGGATGTTTTTGCCCGCAGTCTGGATTTAGCCCCCCTGCATGCCGGCGAGTCCGGCGTGGAGGATTCCAACTACTGCTTTGGCGAGGGCGGTGCCGGCACTTTCTCGGATGGTAAGCTTTTTACCCGTGCCACCAAGCGCGGCCCCGTCATGGAGGTATACGAAACTTTCGTGGCACACGGTGCCTCGCCGGATATCCTTACCGATGCTCAGCCACATCTCGGCTCTGACAAACTGCCGGACATTATTCAGGCCATGCGCCACAGCATCCTCAACGCTGGTGGCGAGGTGCATTTTTCTACCCGCGTAAATGGCCTGTTGCGCTCGGTGGATGGCCGCCGCGTGCGTGGCGTCACCAGCGCTGATGGCCGCGAGTGGGTGGGGGACGCCGTCATCCTGGCCACCGGCCATAGCGCGCGGGATGTGTATCGCATGCTTCATGCGGAGGGACTCACCCTCGAGCAGAAAACTTTTGCCGTGGGTGTGCGTATCGAACATCCCCAGAGCCTTATCGATGCCTCGCAGTACCACCTGCGCCCCGGGCAGTGCCGCCCGGAGGGGCTCCCGGCCGCTCGCTACACGCTGGCTACCAATATTGATGACCGTGGTGTTCACTCCTTCTGCATGTGCCCCGGCGGGCATATTGTCCCAGCCGCTACGGAGGATGATGAAGTCGTGGTCAATGGTATGTCTCTCTCTGCCCGCGATTCTTTCTGGGCAAACTCCGGCTTTGTTGTCACCGTGAAACCCGAGGACACCGCTGCCTGCGCTGCAGAGCATGGTGTGCTTGCCGGCCTTGCCTGGCAGAAACAGTTGGAGCAGGCAACTGCCCGTGCCGGTGGCGGCCGCAGAAAAGCTCCCGCCCAGAGGGTGCCGGATTTCCTGGCTGCTCGCGTCTCGTCCTCCCTGCCTCCCAGCAGTTACGAGCCCGGTCTTGCCGCCTGCGACCTCAACGCTCTGCTGCCGGACTTTGTGAGCCGCCGCATGCGGGAAGGCTTGCAGTTCTTCAACCGCAAGCTTCGGGGCTTTGCGGGGGAGGACGCCCTGCTCATCGGTTGCGAGACCCGCACCAGCTCTCCCCTGCGTATTCCTCGTGATTCCACCACTCTGCAACATGTGGACCTCCCGGGGCTTTTCCCCTGCGGCGAAGGTGCCGGTTATGCCGGCGGCATTGTCTCCGCTGCCCTGGATGGTCGTCGTTGTGCAGAAGCTGTGGAAAAGATGAATGGGTGAGGGGATTCCACTGCGGCTGTAGCTTATTTGCGTTGTTGAAATTTCAATTTGTTACATATACAAAAGACCGGCGTCTGTGTGACGCCGGCCTTTCTCTGCGGGCGGTAGCCCGATGAATGGCATGGATTAAAATTCCACTCTGTAACCGACAGTGCCGTTCAGGTTGGTGTAGCCGCTTCGGAGCTCCACGGAGCCATCCATGAAGACGGAGCCGCTTTCTGCACCGAGCGGTATGGTGATACCGGCACCCAGTTCGATACCGAAGGCACCCAGTTCGGCACTTTCCACTGTGCCTGTGAAACCGGAGCCACCGACGAAGGCGACGTTGGCCTCGCTGCTGCGGTCGCCCACATCTACCTTAGCCAGCGCACGAGCCTCGAAGATGGAGGAGCGGTTGTAGAGGTTTTCGCCCACAACAGCCTGCATGCGGGCACCCAGACCGAAGGTGAGGGTGGTCATGCTCTGGCTGCCTACATCCAGAGCGGCATTGCTTCCTTCCTCGGTGAAGCTGCCCACGGAGCTGTGGCGCAGCATCACGTTGAATATGGGTTGCAGGTAGGTGCCTTCATCCATCTGCATGACGTAGCCCAGTTCGTACAGAAGGCCGAATCCCATACCATCCGTGCTGCCCTTCGTGCTGTAACCGTTGCCTACATCTACTGTGCGCTCGAAGCTGCCATCCATCATACCCAGAGTGGCCACGAAGGTGTGCGTCCAGGCGCAGTCGGCATAGCGGGCAAACAGGGAGACGTATGCCGTATCCATATCGCCCTCGGCCTTAGCCTCCGGTCCGTCTGCCTGCAGGTCGCCATACATGGCGGTGAGGGCAAGTCCCACGGTGAGGTGGTCGTTCATATCCACATAAAGGCCAACGGTACCACCCCAGTTATCGAGTGTGTAGCCGGCATGGTTGCCATCTTTGCTCAGCTCGGAGTGGTTGCCCTCGGCATTCACCCAGGCGTTGTAGTAGGGCATGTTATCATTGTAGACGCAGGGGTTGACCCCCATGGTGGTGGTGCGGTTGCGGATAGCACGCAGCTGACGTTCCACATCACCACTCAGAGCCATACCCAGTGAGGAGACAGAAGCTCCGGCTACGGCAGCCAATCCTTCTTCTGTGACGTGGTTACCCTCAATGGCATCAATGATAGTGTCCAAGTCTGTGGTGGCTGCGCGGCCGGTTTGCGGGGCGCGGTTCACAAAGGCATCGCTGAGAAGCTCTGCACCTGTTTGCGCGTTGTCGTCAGTGTCTGCAAACTTCTCTGTGATGTAGTTTTCATTCAGGGCGGAGGTGATGATGACGACATCTGCACCGCCTTCTTCCACCCAGCTGAGGGTGTAGAAGTATTTGGCTCCTGCGTTTTCCAGAGTACCATCTGCATCTCCGTTGAGAGAGAGGGTGGCAAGGCTGCTGTCGTTTGTGAGGCGGATGAGTTGCTCCGTCTGTCCTGCGGGAAGAGTGGAGAGTACATCGCTGTTGATATAGACAGCAAGGGTGGATTCTGTGAGCTCAGTTGCCACGACTTGAGAGCCGAGGCTGCCGATGGTGAGGCTGGTGAGCGACAGGGAATTGCCGCTGAGAGTGGCCGTAGAGTCGGCCGTTCCCAGGGTGAGCCCGCCGGAGAAAGTGGCATTGTGTACCTGGCTATTGCCCTTTCTCAGAGTGGCTACCCCACCAATATACACATCCGTGTTGCCGGCACTGAGGGTATCGGCACTCAGGTTGCGGTTGAGTCGGAGTGTTCCGATGGTACCGGTGCTCAGTGTGGCGGACGATACATTGGAGGTGAGTTGTACGGTGGAGCGGCTGTTGCCCAGGGAGCTGATGTCTGCCACATTACCGGCAGCGCTGGTTACTGTGCCGAACCACCATCCGGTGCTGTCGTCAGCCCCCACGGCTACACCATTGCCAAGGACGGTACTGTTCTTCAGGTTGTAGGTTCCGCTGCCCAGCAGTGTGACATTGTGGCCGGCGGTGTTGTCCAGCTGATCTGCTGACAGACTGATGCCCTGAGCGACTGTGACGTTACCATCACTCCGTACTTTGATGCCATCTGCCATATTGGTGGCCGGTGCACTGTTCAGGAGGAGGTGCCCTCCGCCCAGCACCAGAGCCGTGGCTCGGTCGAATGCGGTATCGGTGTTGGTATAGGTCACCGTTCCGTTGCGGACGATATATTCGTGGCCCAACTCTAGCGCCCTGATGGTGATGGTGTCTTCCTCCGTGTTTTTGGTGGCGGTTACAGTGGCCCCTTCGGATTCCCAGATGGAATCACCTGCGATAGTCAGAGCAGCGTTGTTGGTGACTAGTGCAAACTCGTACTGAACCTGTGCGTAGCCGTTGTTATCTTCGGCCATATTGCCCTTACCGTCGTTGTAAACAGTGCTGTCCAGTATGCTGACACCATTGGCCTGCAGGGCAGAGCGATCCACCACCACTTTGCCGCCGAGACTCAGGGTGCCTTCGTCAGTGTTGATGGTGTCGCCCACTGTCAGATTACTGAGGGTGATGTCGGCACCATTGGCCAGTGTGGCAGCTCCGAGTGTCAGTCCGTCGGCCTTCCAGTTGCCGGCCAAGGTGGCATCCTCAATCGAGACACTGCCTGTAACAGCCAGAGCATCTGTGTTGTCCGTCAGCTCTAGGGTACCCCCGGTGATGGAAATGCTGCCGGTGCCACTGATTTTGTCGGCACTCAGGCTACCGGTGGTCTGGGTAAGCCCGGTGGCCACCTCCAGCCCGGCGGCACTCAGGGTACCGGCGTTGGTCAGGGTATCCATGGAAAGGTTGCCCAGGGCACTCATGTCTGCTGTGGCACCGCTTCGCACATCCAGTGTACCATCGATGCTCAGGGAACCGGTGGCAGTTTTGGTGAAAATGTAGTTGCCTCCTTCCACGGTGAGGTTGTCTACCTGCGCGGCGGTGTCCACATTCACGGTGTCGGGGCGGATGGTATCTCCCACCCTGTCACTGAACACAACGGAGCCGCTCCAGCCATCGGCTATGACAGCGGGGTCTACCCCCAGAGCGTCTTCGGCGGACCAGTTGTTGCTGCTCCAGTTACCGTTGCCGCTGCCATCCGCTGTATCCCAGTACAGCGGATCCGTATCCACTACGCCGGGTGCCAGGGTGAACTTGAGGGCACCACCATCCACAAACAGGGAGGAGGCTGCCAGCCGTTCCGGGGTTATGTCGGCACGTTGCACGGAGTTTTCGCTCACGATGGTGATATTCTCCGGGGTGAAGTAGTCACCCAAGGTGTCCTCATTTGCCAGAGTCAGGCCGGTGATATCCTGCAGCAGGGTGAAGGTTTGGCCGGTTTTTACATCATCCGCCAGGCTCAGGCTCAGGGCTGTGCCGGAGTCTGCCACCAGTGTGAGGGTGTTGCCCTTCAGGGAAGCCGCGTTTTCTGCCGCGCCCGAGATATCCAGAATGAGGCTGCCGCCATTGAGCGTAAGTGCGTTGTTGAGGGTGCTACCCGGAGCCAGTGTGATGGTGCGGTTGGCGCTTCGCAGACCATCGGTTATGGTGAGAGTGCCCTGCTTAACGGTGACGTCGGCCTTGAACCCGGGTATCTCTACATCAAATGTTTTGATAATCTGCTCGCCGGGGCCGTTCATGACGATGGAAATACCCGGGCTGATGTCACCCGTGAATTCGGCTGTGCCGGTTGTACCGAACTCGGCTACGGGTGTAGCGGCAAACTTGCATTGCAGAGTGCCATTGTCTCCATTAAGAGCACCGATTTTAACTTTATCCGTTGCCAGGAAGAGACTGCTGTCGTCATTGTTCAATTCCACCGTGGCGAATTCGAATGCTTGCTCATGGTTGGCATAGAGAACCCAGTCACCATCCACTTTCCAAGTACCGGCAAAGGTATTGGCCGAGTTAAAGTCACTGTGTGTCACCTGGCCGTTGGTAGCAGCCTTATCATTGCTGAGGGTCACTGAGGTGTCGGTATCGCCCGATATGTTGCCGGAGAAGTAGGTGTACTCTCCTTTGGTATTGGCGATGGTGACGTTGCCATCGAAGTTCAGCGCGCCGGTGAAAGTGGGAGTGCCATTATCAAGTTTCAGGGTTGTACCGTTCGCAAGGCTGATGTCGCCATCGTAGTTGGCGTTCTGACGTGCCTTAGCCAGATTGAGCGTGAGCGTTCCGGCCGAGACGGAAATGTCCGGGTTGTCAGTCCGTGCAACGGTACTCTCGCCCTGACCAAGGATGAGTTCGCCGGCCCCGGTCTTGGTGAGGGTGAATCCATCACCCACAGGGGTTTCTTTGAATTGGGCACCGCAGCCATTCTCTACGTACAGCGTGGCATCGTCTGTTAGCTCCAGCGCGCGGATAACTGTTGTATCATGGTTGAATGAGAGTGCAGCAGCGTTGCTGGTGCCGGCCTCCGCCCCGGCGGTGCCTTTGCCGGCAATTTTGTACAGAGAATCAGCGCCGGAGCCCAGGTAGTTACCACCCGTAGAGAAGGTGATACGGGCACCCTCACGTACATCGATGGTATTGGCTACCGTCATCCAGCGCCAGTAGTCCTGTCGGACGGTGTTGTGGTTGATGACGGTGCCGTTACTGAGAGCCAGTGTGCCGAGTCGGTCTGCCGTGATACCCAGCAACCCCATGAGCACATGCTGGGATTGGGTGATTTCCGTTTCCGTCCCCATAGCCAGTTCTACCGTGCCTTCTCCGTATGCTGCCCCCACCCAGTTGGCAGCATCCTTTACAATCAGGGTGCAGTCTTTCGCTACGGATACACCGGTTGCAAAGGACTTGTTGCCGGTAATGGAGATGGTCAGGTCTGCGGCAGTAGTGCCGTCACCCACAGCTAAATGGTAGGCGCCGACGGTACCATCGCCGGTCCACTCCCACCCGCTGCCAATCACATTCACCGTGTCGGCCAGTACATTGCCGGAGAGGGAAATGGTTTCGCCGGCACCGCTGAACACTGCGTTGCTGGCATCTGCCCATCCTTGTGTGGCGTTGTTATTCTGCCACGCGTTGCCTTTCCACTGATTATCGGCGCTGGCGCTTGTATTCCAGGTGAGCGTGCTTTGCTCGAAGCTGTTGCCCATGGCGGCTTTCAGCTCCTCTGCTGTGGCTGCCGTGTTGGAGGTGAAGATGGTGAGGTTGGAAATCATGCCCTTGTAGGCAAGCCAGTCTCCATCGCTGCGGCCGGAGCCGATGGCCAGCTCTGCCGGGGAGGGTGTTTTCCAGCCTCCGAAATCCCAGGAGCCGGACTGGGTGAGGTTCCCACCGCTGCTTCCAACAAAGAAGTAGGAATCGGACCCGGTCTTGTCTAAATCGATGGTGAGGGCTACCAGTGACCACTCATTCTGAGGCACTGCCATGTGGGCACCTGTTGTGTAGTCTTGGATTCCCTTGTATGTCAGCTCGGGTTTGTTGCTCTTCACGCCGAACTTGAATCCGTTCTGTTGAGCGCCCACAGAAAAGAATGCATTGTTGCCGCTGTCAGGTTCTTTTACCCAGGCTGCAATCGTTACGAAGCCGCTGGTGCCGTTCAGGGCATTAATAACGGCATCGCTCTCAATACCTGTTATGCCACCGGAACCGGCAAATAAGCTGACGGCTTTGTTGTTCGCTGTTGTGCTGTTCACAACTCCTTGCCCGCTCGTGCCCGCCGCAACAAGCGTTCCCATGTCTGCCACGCTTGTTAGCGCCGCTTCTGCCTGTTGTGTCACCAGGGCTGTCGCCAGTACGCCGCCGGCCACTATGCCGGTGCCGATGGTGGTTGCATATACACCCGCCAGTGCCAGGCATGCCAGCACGGCCTTTCTCAGTCTTGCAGGTAAGTGTAATTTCATAATTCAGTGGTTCCGGTTGGTGTGTTTTCTCTCTTCTCGATTATTTCTTTCCAGACTTTTACATGGAAAGCATACCGATGTAATGGTATATATAGGAATAATAGGCGTTTGTACAGCTTTTTTTTCGAATTTGGGGGTGAAAAATTACAAAAAAACACATTTTTACCAAAAATCAGGCAGAAATTGTAGGAAAATCGGAAAAACAGGAACATTTTCAAGCGGAAAAGCCATCCAATCATTGGAGGCGGTGGTGTGCTAACATCTTGCATGAGGTGAGCCGTTGTGGTATAGCAGGAGCTGTTATGAAACCAGTTTTTGCATTCATACTGACGACAGGCCTGCTGAGCAGCGCAGCCTGTGCCGCACCCTATTATCTGCCTTCTCCGCAGCCCGGGGCTTTGACGCCTTACGATATGCAGCCGGTCTACTCCATCGAGGGATTGTGCGGTATAGCAGCCCAAAGCAATGAGCCGGATGTATGGGGGCCGCGCCTGCGCTTCAATCTGTACAGCGATGCGGCCTCATCGTTACGCCACCAGTTCAGTCTGAATGTGGCGGGGCTCTGGGGCAGCAAAAATCAGCATCTGGCGGGGGAAAGTTACAAGACGGATGTGTTTCTGCTGCCACTTACCGCAGGTTATGAGGTGAACATTGCTCTCAGCGAGAAAACCCTGTTTTACTTTGGCGGCAAAGCCGGCTACGCCTGGGGCAGGGCAGATGGTGGATACCACAGCCACAGCAGTGGCGGTTTTACCTGGTCCGGTGGGCTCGGGCTGAAGTACATGCCCAACGAGCGCACATATCTGAGCCTGGGGTATGAGTATGCCAGCACAGACTTTTCCATGCATCGTCATCCTTCCGGCGGAAGTAGCGACTTTGCCAGCCACATTATATCCCTGGGCGTGGGGTGGCAGTTTTAGTATGGCGTTCGGGGCACCGCTGCCGGGGAAGGAATGATGAGTTTGTTATGACTAATTTATGTATGCTTTTCCTTTGACATGCAGCGGAGCTTAGGGTAGTATGGGGGCAACATGAAACTGGTAAGCTGGAATGTGAACGGCCTGCGTGCTACCCTGGGCAAGGGGCTGGCAGAGAAGATGGATGCACTGGCACCGGATGTGCTCTGCTTGCAGGAAATTAAGGCAAAACCCGAACAGGTGGCTGACCTGTGGTTGGCCTCCTGGCCCCATGCCCTCTGGAACCCGGCGCAGCGCCCCGGCTATTCCGGCGTGCTCATTCTTTCCCGCGTGGCTCCGCTGAGTGTGAGCACTGGCATCGGCATAGTGGAGCACGACACCGAGGGACGCGTGGCCACCATGGAATTTGAGGACTTTTATCTGGTGAACTGCTACACACCCAATTCGCAGAACGAATTGGCTCGCCTCCCATACCGTCAGGAGTGGGATGCCGCTTTCCGCGCCTATGTGAGCAGCCTTGCAGAGAAGAAGCCCGTGGTGTTCTGCGGAGATTTGAATGTCGCTCACCAGGAAATAGACCTTGCTCGCCCGGCTTCGAATCATTTCAGTGCAGGTTTCTCCGACGAGGAGCGAGCGGGGTTTACAGAGCTGCTGGGAGCCGGCTTTGCGGACACCTTCCGCCGTTTGCATCCGGATGCTCGCGATGCCTATTCCTGGTGGAGTTTCCGTGGTGGTGCCCGCGCCAGGAACGTGGGCTGGCGTATCGATTACTTCTGTGTGAGTGAGGGGCTGCTGCCGCGCGTGAGCTCGGCGGAGATTCATGCAGATGTGACCGGCTCCGACCACTGCCCTGTATCCCTTGTCATCGACTGAGTGGAGGAGGTATCGTTCTCATTGGGCGTGACGAAGAATTGGGCGTACAAAAGCCACAAGATATGGCGGTATGATGCAAAAAAGCGTATAAAATATGGGAATCCTGAACATTTATGCTTGCTTTGACACGCGAAAGCATGTAAAATGCAGAAAAACCGAAGGAGCGCAACCATGAAATTCGCATTAGCAAAACAAGTCCTGCTTGATGGCCTGAACAAGGTGGCCGGTGTGGTGTCTACCCGCCCCAGCATGCCCATACTCTCCAACGTGCTGCTTGAGGCCGCCGACGGCGAGCTCAAGCTGACTACCACGAACATGGAGCTCACCATCCTGGCTAAGGTGCCCTGCCTGGTGGAGACGCCCGGCGCTATCACCTTGCCGGCCAAGAAGCTTCAGAGCATCATCCGCGAAATGCGAGACGGCGAGGTGAGCCTCGAGACAAAGGGAACCATTGCCACCATCCGTTGCAACCGTGCTCAGTTCAAGCTTAATGGGCTTGCCTCCGAGGAATTTCCCAGCCTGCCCGTGTTCAAAGAGGCTCGCGAGTTCAAAGTGCCCCAAGGCATGCTCAACCGTGGTTTCCGCTACACGGAGTTTGCTATCTCCAATGATGGTACGCGCTACATCCTTAACGGTATTTACACCTGTTTCCAGGATGGCAAGCTTACCCTCGTGGCCACCGATGGCCGCCGCCTTGCCCTCTTTGAGAACGAGCTCGAGTTCCCCGAGTCCCAGCAGGTCGCCATCGACCTGCCCAGCCGTGCCGTGGCTGAGGTGCACCGCCTCCTTGGTGACTCCGGCGATGTGATGGTACGCATTACTTCCAATCAGGCTTCCTTCGACTTTGGCGATACCCTGCTGGTCACCAAGCTTATCGATGGTAACTATCCGAACTACCGCCAGGTCATTCCCAGCCGTTATAACGAGCGCATCATCATGCCCGCTGCCGACCTCAACGAGACTGTGCGCCGCGTTTCCCTCCTTTCCGCAGAGAAGGCCAATACCGTGCGCTTCCGCTTCTCCCCGGGGGTCATGGAGGTGCAGTCCAGCGCTGCCAACCTTGGCGAGGCCAATGAAGAAGTGCCCATCGACTACGATGGACGCGAGATTGCCATCACCTTCAATGCAGACTTTATCCTTGCCCCGCTTAAGGCCGTGGGCGATGGTGAGATTGCGCTCGACCTCATCGATTCCTCCAGCCCCGGCGTCATGCGCGTGGCAGATGAGTTCCTCTACGTGCTCATGCCCATGCATCTCAGCTAAAGTCAGCAAGCACGCAGCTCCGCAAACCGTTTTTTCATAATACAGGGGTTCGGGGGCGTGGCGGGAAGCAATTCCTGCCACGCCCCCACGTTTTTCCAGTTAAATGGAGGAACTTTTGTGTTGAACGTTGGGTGGCACGATTGCTTTCTGCAAGAGCCGATGGAAAAACATTTTAGCCGCTGCTGTGAGATGAAAAGATATAATCTCTCACGCGTTGGCAGAATTGTTTTCTTTCGTTTTTTTTGGAAATGCTAAATCGTTTGTAGAGAGGTGTGTATTTGCAGTCTGCCCGACAAAATGAAATTGACCGGGGCTTTTTTCCTAACGATACCCAAATTCTCCCAACGCGTAATCCCTCATCCGACATCACCGTATACCGAGATAAAAATCCCCCCGCGGCTATGGTAAGCGGCGGGGGGAATCGGTAAGGTGTGTCTTGTTGAGTTATTATGACATGCCCTTGAGGGTCTCGATGGCGGCCTGTAGGGAGGGCACGTCCTCGATGGAGATGACGGTGACATCCTTGCAGATGCGGCCCATCATGCCGGCGAGTGTCTTGCCGGGACCCATTTCGATGAAGAGGGTGTGCCCCTTGGCTACGAGGTCTTGCATGCTTGCAGCCCAGCGGACGGAGCCGCAGACCTGGGCACCGAGCATGGCGCGCACGTCGTCTGTGCTGGTGACGGGGCGTGCCTCGTAGTTGCAGTAGACGGGGCAGGCAGGCATCTGCATGGCTGCTGCGGCGAGCTCGGGCAAGAGCTTCTCCTGGGCGCTCTTCATGTAGCGGCTGTGGTAGGCACCGGCCACGTTCAGCTTCTTGGCAAGCTTGAAGCCGGCGGCTTTGGCACCGGCCACGGCTTTGTCCACACCCTCTACGGAGCCGCTCACAACGGTCTGACCGGGGCAGTTGTAGTTGGCTACATCGATGTCGCAGTCGGCAGCGAGCTGTTGCACGGCTTCATCGTTGCCGCCAATCATGGCAGCCATGGTGCTGGGGGCTGCCTGGCAGGCTTCTTCCATGAAGGCACCACGCTTCTGCACGATTTTGAGGCCGTCTTCCATGCTGAAGGTTCCGGCGGCGGCGTGAGCGGTGAACTCACCGAGGCTGAGACCGGCAGCAGCAACGGGCTCAAGGCCTACCTCGCTGCGCAGTATCTCCCACAGAGCGAGACCGTGCAGGTAGAGGGCAGGCTGGCAGTTGCAGGTGCGGGTGAGCTCTGCATCCGGGCCGTTGAACATGACATCCGTAAGGGAGTAGCCAAGGGCGGCGTCTGCGGCGTCCATCATGGCCTTTGCGGCGGGGTAGGTGTCGTAAAGATCTCTGCCCATGCCCACTTTCTGGGCACCTTGTCCGGGGAAAAGTATGACTGCTTTCATGATTTGAGAATGTTGCAGGAATTGACTTTGTCTGCTGCCAACATGGTAGTGCATTATATCGGCGGCGTCAAGTAAAAATAAACAAATCTAGAGTATACTGTAACTATTTTTTGAACGTGTGGTGCCGGGAGTCAGTCCCAACGGTTACATGAATAAGATACAGGTACAGCAGGAAGTGACAAATAGGGAGAAGGTGGTGGCAGCCTGTCTGATGTATGGAGGTGCAGTGGGAGCCGGGGGAGGGTATTTGCTGCTGGGGATAGCGATGACGGGCTGTCGTGGCTCCCATGTGGCGGGGCTACTGGGGGTGCTGGCGAGTGTGGGCGGGAATGTGATGCAGGCGTTGGGGCAGTATGCCTGTCGAGTGAATGCGTACCGCACGAATCCGCAGGCTGAGCAGGTGCGGTGGTGGCCGCAGTGGGTAAGGCAGCAGGTCGCGGGGGTGATGGTGGCACTGCTGCTGTTGATGGCGAATGTGGGGGTTAATGCTCTGCGGGAGCTTTACATGGAGTTGAGCGGGAGGTAGTCCGGGGTATGTCTCTGGCGGGATAAGCTTGCCAGGAAAAAGGAAAAAAGGTTGAAAATTTGTTGAAATTTAAGAAATTTGGGTGGACAAAACAGGTTTTGTGGTGTAGAATGCCGCGCTTTTCGGAAAAAGCAGTTAACCAAGATCAACAAAACAGACTATGAACCCCGAAACGTTATTCTGGATCGTACCTGTTGCCTCCGTTCTGACGCTGCTGATGGCGGCTAAGTTCTTCTTCGATATGAAGAAGGCTGACGAGGGTAACGACCGTATGAAGGAGATTGCGGGCTACGTGCGCGAAGGCGCCATGGCTTATCTGAAGCAGCAGTACAAAGTTGTTGCCATCTTCTTCGTGATTATCGCTGTCATATTTGCAGTGATGGCTATTTATGGCCTGCAGAACAAGATTGTGCCCGTGGCATTCCTGACGGGTGGTCTTTTCTCCGGTCTGGCCGGTTTCATCGGCATGAAAACGGCTACTTATGCCTCCGGCCGTGTGGCTCAGGCCTGCCGCGATAAGGAGGACGGTCTGAACAAGGGTCTGCAGCTTGCTTTCCGCTCCGGTGCTGTGTTGGGTCTGACGGTGGTGGGCTTCGGTCTGCTTGATATTTCCGGTTGGTACCTGATTCTGGATAACTGCGACTGGATGGTAGGCGGTGAGGGTGTCAACAAGCTCGTGACCATCACCACCATCATGCTTACCTTCGGTATGGGTGCTTCTCTGCAGGCTCTCTTTGCCCGTGTGGGCGGTGGTATTTACACCAAGGCTGCCGACGTGGGTGCTGACCTGGTGGGTAAGACGGAGTACCACTTCAACGAGGACGATCCCCGCAACCCCGCCACTATCGCTGACAACGTGGGCGATAACGTGGGTGACGTGGCCGGCATGGGTGCCGACTTGTACGAGTCCTACGCCGGTTCCATTCTGGCTACTGCCGCTTTGGGTGCTGCCGCTGCCGCTGGTGCCGGCTGGGCATACGACAAGGGCCTGCAGCTGGTGATGGCACCGATGATTATCGGTGCTGTGGGTGCTATCCTTTCCATTCTGGGTATCTTCATGGTGCGTACTCAGCCGGGTGCTAACCAGACCCAGCTGATGGCTGCTCTGAACAAGGGCATTAACTTCTCCGGCGTGCTTATCGCCATTCTTTCCGCTGTGCTGCTGTGGGTTCTCGGTATCGAGAACTGGCTGGGCATCTGGGGCTCCATCGTTATCGGCCTTGTGGTGGGTATCGCCATCGGCAAGGTGACGGAGTACTACACTTCCTTTGAGTTCAAACCGGTGAAGTTCATCGCTGAGAATGCCACCACCGGCCCCGCTACTGTAATTATTTCCGGTATCGGTGTGGGGATGATTTCCACCTGCTGGCCGGTTATCTTCATCGTCATCGGCACTATCGGTGCTTACCTCTGCGCCGCAGGTGAGTTCACCTTCTCCGCCGACAACATGGCTATGGGCCTCTACGGTATCGGTATTGCAGCCGTGGGTATGCTCTCCACTCTGGGGCTTACTCTGGCCACGGACGCCTACGGTCCCATTTCCGACAACGCCGGCGGTAACGCCGAGATGAGTGCTCTGGGTGATGATGTGCGTTCCCGCACGGACGCTCTGGATGCTCTGGGTAACACCACCGCCGCCACCGGTAAGGGCTTCGCCATCGGCTCCGCTGCTCTGACGGCTCTGGCTCTGCTTGCCTCCTACATCGAGGAGCTCAAGATTGCCGCTGTGAACTACGGCGAGACCTTCAAGACCAGCTTCTTCGGTGACCAGGTGCTCAATAGCGCCGAGGTGGCCAAGATGAACATTGCTGAGTTCATGAGTGCCTTCGACGTGACTCTCATGAACCCCAAGGTGCTGCTGGGTATCTTCATTGGTGCTATGCTTTCCTTCCTCTTCTGCGGCCTGACTATGAACGCCGTGGGCCGTGCTGCCAAGAGCATGGTGGAAGAGGTGCGTCGCCAGCTGAGCGATAAGGACGTGTTTGAGGGTCGCAAGAAGGCCGACTACGCCCGCTGCGTGGGCATCTCCACTCAGGGTGCTCAGCGCGAGATGATTGTTCCCTCCCTCATCGCTGTGGTGGTGCCTGTGGCTACGGGTCTCATCATGGGTGTGCCGGGTGTGTTCGGTCTGCTGGCTGGTGGTCTGGCCGGTGGCTTCGTGCTTGCTGTGTTCATGGCCAACTCCGGTGGTGCCTGGGACAACGCCAAG
>JAFQGF010000053.1 GCA_017415555.1 Akkermansia sp. | reverse complement strand
TACATATTGAAGCCTAGGCATTATGCCACCCCTCCTTTCGTCGGGGTTCGTATTGATTTTTTGCGTTATTCCCACGGTTCCGCCGCTATCGCGGCTTTACCGTGGGCTATCATATGCCGCCTCGCCATGCGGCGAGGCTCTTAAATTCCGCTCGCTTCGCTCGCCCGACAAATTTCAATTTAGCTATCATCATGGGGCTAAGCCTCCAATTGTTCCAACGCGTATTGACAGTGAAAATTTAAGCAAAAAAGCTTCAGATCTTGTCATTTCACCCTATCATGAGCCGGATATCGGCAAAGGGGGCAGGGGCGTGTTGCGCTGTGCGCGATGGCCGAAGTAGAAGAACAACGCGGTGATGATGCCGATGAATATGCCCGCAGCCGTGAGAATGAGGGGCAGTAAGTATTGCACGATGAAAACATCCTCCATCGCTTCCTCCGGGGCATCGGGTGGGTAAATGACCCATTGCTTATCGCCCACCTCGTAAAGCGGTTTTTGAGCGGCGGCTGTCTGGCTCAGAACTTCAGTTACATTGCCATCTGCGGATCTGAAGCTGAAAACGGCGTAGGCAAAGGGGGCTTTCTCACCGTGGCTGTTGGTGCTTTCTTTCCATTCAATGCGGGTGACGGTGGCCTCGGCCTTATTCCATTCAGCCTGTCGGTGCAGACTGTCGACCCAGAAATAACCTGCCACAGCCAGAGCCAGGAGGGTGATGGGGAGAAAAAGGCAAGCCGCTATTGTCAGGGAAGATTTTGAAAACATGGCAGTATATGGTGTTGGAAATAATGTAACATAAAAAAAATCAATGTCTAGCAAAAAATGCTTGCATGCCGGAGATTGAGGTGTTACACTGCGGGTAACACCGAAGCCTGTTATGAAGACTCCTCCCATACCATTAGCACCCGATGAAACGCTCCTGTGGATGGGGCATTCTCAAAAGCCCATCATGACCGCTAAAGATGTTGTAACCTGCATCCTGCCCGGCTTGCTGTTGCTGTGGGGCTGGCTGCATCTGGTTGCCGGTGTGTCTCTGCCGGTGGAGTTGCCGGCGGAGGTTTATGACTTTGCTCAGGATGCCTTTGTGCCTTGGCTTATACTGCTGTTTGCGATTGCTTTGCCGGCCAAACCTTTCATTGTTCATGCGATGCTGAAGCGTACCACTTACATCTTCACGGACAAGCGTGCGGTGGAGTATTTTTGCGGCTGTGTACAGTTTGCGGTAGCGGCTGCAGAAATTCCGTCTATGTCACTGGTGCGGCATGGGAAGGGACTGGTGAGCCTGCGCAAATGGACTGTGGAGCAGAGCTCTCAGGGGACTGTTAACACTCGTTCCGGCTTTGAGTACATTCCCGAAGAGGTGCCGGAGTATTACAGCTCAGGGAAATGAGGCGATGACCAGGCTCCTTATATTCTGTCTGTTGCTTTTGTGTGGGCTGCTCCAGTCCTGTGTTTTTGTGTCCACAGCCGAGGTGCTGGATAATGTGGGGCATCAGTGCCCGGCTATAAAGATGCGGCAGAATGACGCCGGTCTGCCACTCCAGGCAAAATATCAGCCGGAAGAGTTGACGCTATGGAAGAAGGGGAACCTTTATTATGTGGAGCTGTCTGTGGTGTATGTGCCGAAGAAGAATCGCCTGATATACTTCGGCCTGCCGGGCAATGGTGTTGTGGGTACTTCTTCCTTATCGGAGGCAGAGCATTATGCCAGTCAGAGCGAACCGCAGACGTATTATGCAGAGCTGACAGAGGCGCAATGGCGCATGCTCTTTCCCGCTGAGAACGAGGTGTTTGATTACCATGCCTTCCACATGGAAAATATTCGCTTGCTGAGAGCAGATGAAGTGGATATGCGCGGTGCTCGCAAGCAGAAGTCTGAGGTCCCGACATTCGCACGCCAGCTGCTGTACTGGCTGCCGGACAAACGCACCCTGGGTAATCAGCTGCGCCGCCCGATTACCTGGGCGCTTTTTGTCGCAGCAGATATCCCGCTGTCCGTGGGCGCTACGGCGGTAAGTTGGACCGTGATGATACTTCTGGAGCCATTTTCCTCCTGACAGCTGAAAGCCTATGAAAAAACTGCTGTTATTTATCTGCTGCTGTCTGATAAGTTCCTGCTGTTCTTTTGTTTCCACCGGTGCGGCATTGGACGCCGTGGGGCGGCAAGTACCCGCCATTCAGCAGACACAGGTTAAAGGAATCTCCCGATTCTCTCCGGATTATGCCCCATCTCCGACCACCATATGGAAAAAGGGCGAATTGTATTATGTGGAACTGCCTGTAGTGTATGTGCCGATGCGGGAATCCTGGTTTAGCTACTGCTACGCACCGGGGCGCTGCGTGCACTATCCATCAGCTCTATCTGCTGCCGAGCTAGATGCCCGACAGAGCCAACCGCAAAGCTACTACGCAGAACTCAATGAGAAGCAATTAGCAATGGCTACGGCTTCTTTGCGGAAGTTCGAGCGCTCTCCGCTCGCTGATGAAAAATTCCGAGTACTCAAAGCCGGAGAAGTGGACTTGAGCGGTGCTCGGAAATTGTCCTGTTCCGACCCTGATATCATCTGCAAAAGCCATTATTTCCTGAGCTATTTGCCGGATAAACGAACACTTGGCAATCAAATGCGCCGCCCTCTCTGTTGGGCTCTTGTTGCAGTGGATGCTCCGCTGTCTGTCGGCGCAACGGCTCTTGGGTGGTCACTGATGATTTTGCTTGGGCCTTTTTTCTGAATTTAGGTTGACGTGTGCGGGGGGATGTGCTAGAAAGAGACGCAGAGGACACTTTTTCCTATTTTACAAGTCATGAACGGCACATTTACTTATTCCAACCCCACGCGCCTGCATTTCGGGCCGGATTCGCTGGATTCTCTGGCTTCCGAGCTGCAGAACTTCGGACCCTCGGTCCTGCTGACCTATGGCAAGCAATCCATTAAGAAAAGCGGTCTTTACGACAAAATCATTGCTATCCTGCAAGCCGCTGGCAAGTCTGTTACCGAAGACCCGGGCGTGATGCCCAATCCCACTGTGGAGAAGCTGGCCGAGGGCGTGGAACGCGCTCGCTCCTGCAAGGCCGACCTTATTCTGGCAGTGGGTGGCGGCTCTGTGTGCGACTACGCCAAGGCGGTGGCCGTGGCTACTCATTGCCCGGAGGACGCATGGGAGAAGTACTATGTGCGTATGGAGCCGCTCGCCAACCCCGTCATCCCCGTGGGCTGTGTGCTCACCATGGCCGGCACCGGCAGTGAGATGAACGGTGGCTCCGTTATCACCAACCACGCAGCCAAGCGCAAAATAGGCCGCGTGTTCGATGACCGCGTGTACCCCCGCTTCTCTATCCTGAACCCGGAGCTCACCCTCACCCTGCCG
Source organism: Akkermansia sp. (assembly GCA_017415555.1). GTDB lineage: Bacteria > Verrucomicrobiota > Verrucomicrobiia > Verrucomicrobiales > Akkermansiaceae > Akkermansia. The sequence continues at coordinate 15,310 of JAFQGF010000053.1, read as the reverse complement.
CGGTACCAGATGGTGGCCGGCTGTTTCGACATCATGTCCCATATTCTGGAGCAATACCTCTCGGGCACCGATGACAATACCTCCGACTACATCGCAGAGGGGCTCATGCGCTCCCTCATCACGGCCTCCCGAGCCGCCGCCATCGACCCGCAGAACTATGAGGCTCGCAGCAACATCATGTGGACGGCTACCTGGGCGCTCAACACCCTCATTGCCAAGGGAAAGACGACTGATTGGATGGTGCACATGATGGGTCAATCCGTAGGCGCCTACACAGATGCCACCCATGGCATGACTCTCGCCGCCGTCACGCTGCCATACTTCCGCCACATCCTCCCCTATGGCCTGCCCAAGTTCAAGCGCTACGCTGTCAATGTGTGGGGCGTTTCTCCCGCCGGCAAGAGCGATGAGGAGACCGCCCTGGCCGGGCTGGATGCCATGAAAGCCTGGATGCAGGAAATCGGCCTGGTACTCTCCCTGCGCGAGCTGGGTGCCACGGAGGAAATGCTCGATGGCATCGCCGAGGGTACCTTCCTGTTGCGCGGCGGCTACAAGCCCGACCTCACCAAAGCCGAGGTGCGTAGTATACTTGTTCAAAGCATGTAAGCTACCATGAGGGAGTTCGTGGGGAAGGTCGCCATCGTAACAGGTGGCGCACAGGGTATAGGCCGCTGCATTGCGCAGATGTTTGCCGCAGCAGGGGCCCATGTGTGCATTTTCGATTTGCAGGACAACCCGTATTTTGTGGGAGACTTGGCAAAGGAGGACGATTTGCGCACATTCTGCGGCAAGGTGGTGGCAGACTATGGGCGGGTGGACTTCCTTATCAACAACGCTGCACCCCTCTTCAAGGGACTACCGGATTGCAGCTGGCAGGAGTTCAATTACGCTTTGCAGGTGGGAGTAGCCGCCCCCTACATGCTTACCTGTTTACTCCGGGAGCACTTTGCCCCCGGTGCCTCCATCGTGAACATTTCTTCCTCGCGAGACCGCATGAGTATGCCCGGCACAGAGTGCTACACCGCAGCCAAGGGGGGCATTGCGGCGCTCACTCATGCGCTGGCGGTATCCTTGGCCGGGCGTGTGCGGGTGAACTCCATCTCCCCCGGCTGGATAGAAACGCGCGGCGTGGTGTACAGCGGAGCGGACGCCTCCCAACACCCAGCCGGGCGCGTGGGTGTGCCGGAGGACATTGCTCACATGGTGCTTTACCTCTGCTCGGAGAAGGCCGGATTCCTTACCGGTGAGAATATCTGTATTGACGGAGGCATGACTCACCAGATGATTTACCACGCCGAACATGGCTGGAAGCTGGATGAAAAGTGAAAAATTGCATTTTTTCTCCTGAAAAGGCGAAAAAATGTTTCGCTCATGCGCCTATAGAGACGGAGACCATGAAAAACATATACCTTACCATTCTGATGCTTCTTGTGTGGCCGGTAATGGTCGCGGAAGGGGCGAGTAGCGAGATGCAGCAATATCGTTTGCTATTGTCCCGCGAGCTGGACGTTCTGCGGTCGGTTAAGGACAGGGAGTCGGCGGAGGCTGCTGTTCCTCTGCTGCAGGAGGGGAAGCGGCAGCTTGTGCAGATGCTGCTTGCCTGGGAGGGCGAATATCAGGAGATTTGGGAGTATGATGAGGAAAAAGATGCATTGCTTAGTGACATACACAAGAATTACTGTTATGGTTCAGCCGCTTTTGCTGAACTGATGTTCAATGATGCCGAGGCTGCACTCATTCCCCAGCCTATGACCCCGGAGGTGCTGGAGGATATAGGCGATGCCCCTGGTAAGATGTGTGATGTTGGGGAATGGAAGGTGAGATGCATTTTGGGTCCGGGCTTCACGCCGGATAAGCCGTGGCGTCTGCGGATGGAGGGGGATGGCCGTTTTCCTCGCGAGCTGATAGGTGCTGTGGTGGATGTCTGTTGCCCGGGGGAGAATGTGGAAATTGCCGAAGTGGTTGTTGTATCGCAGCGGATGGTGCGGGTTGGGGTGTGTCTGGTGCATAACAATTCGAAGTACAAGGCGAATCAGTGGATTGATGTGTCGGAAGCATGCCGCATGTATACCTCGGATGAACAGCAGACCGCCATCCGCGAAAAACAGCGCCTGGCGCAGGAGCTTGCCACTGCGTATGCCGCTGTGAAGGATGCCGAAAGTGCAGAAGCCCGTGAGGCTCAGGTGGAAGCATTGTGGGCAGAATGGGAAAAGCTCTCAGATGCTTACAGCTCTTTGCCGTTGCAGCAGCGGAAAGCCGCTGACCAGGCTATGGCTCCCGCGCTGATGAAGATAATGCAGGAGCTTGAACGTCTGCAGGAAAGTGACTTTTATGGATGCGAATTAGAAGCGCCGCTCTGATGATATGAAAGTGAAACTGAACCCACTTGATTGGCCTGCTGTCTATTGGCTGTTGCTGGTGGCACTTGTTGCCATTGGATGCCTGGGCTATGATAACACTCAACAGAAAGCAGAAATAGAGCGACTCGAACGGGAACGGAACGATTTGCGCGTGTATCTCGATGCCTCTACCACTCAGCTTGTGGAGTACCTGGTATATGGTGAAATACCCGTTCGTGCCAACCGCGATATGATGGCCGGCTCTCTGCGAGATGGCTCTCACGGACAATATGTTTCCATGGAGCTGTCCGAGGTGGAGGCTCGTCAATTGTTTGAAAATGAGGCAAAAATGCGTCACTTGGTGGAGAATTACGGCCTGGCTCATTGTGCCGATAAAAAACTTTCCATCTACAAGGGCGTGCCAGCCTGGCGTAGAGAGAATTGTCCTTCAGCTCCAAAAGGGGAGTGGTACACCGTGGAGGTGCGGTATCATCTCGATGCTCAAAGGTAATGAGGCGGTCTGTACATTTTCTGCTCATGAGCCTGTGTGCTCTGTTGCTGCCCTCCTGCATGATGTGGGTGGGTGTCAGCACCCACAGCTATCCGGACTCTGTACAGAAGCAGGTGTGGGTGCCGGATAAAAAGGCGGAATCCTATGACCTCTATTCCCTGGATGGAAAGTATTACGTCCGTCTGCCCTACTACAGCGTGCCGGCTCAGCCCAGCCTGTTCAGTTATGAGTATGCGGATATTTACGATTCTGAGGGTATCGCGAGTGTGCCATCTCCTTCATACCCGGACTACCGGCCCGGCATGGAAAGACGGGATTTTTTTAATCAGGTGAATCTGGTGACGCGCCTGGTCGACCTGAAACACCCGGGCCGCTTTATTACCCTGCCTCTGGAAGAAGAACAGGCATTCCCGGTTGGCCCGGTGCTGCTGAGCTGCGATGCATTTGCCGGGCAGAAACCTGTGGGGAAAGTCAGGAAGATGTCCGCAATGCCGGAAGTGGGGGCTTCTGCCTCCCGTGGCTGGGGAAATTATGCGCTTATGCCGCTGACGGCTTCGCTGTTTGTGGTGGATGCAGCGCTGTCCGCAGTGGCTACGGTAGGGTGCTATGTTTTCTACAATATTCCGCATGTGCTGTATCTTTGTATAGAGCCTTAGAGTCATGAAACGCTCGCTTTCATTTATTGCAGCCTGCCTGTAGGCCATGCCGCTCTGCTCCTGCAACAACAACATACAATCAATATGCCTGGCAACGCGCTAACGTGCGAACTGCCACTGTGCCGGGCGCTTCTGCAAAATCGGAATAGCTGCGGCCCGGCTACAAAAACGTTCGCGCGACCGTGATTTTTTTTCTGCTGGCTCACTATAGGCTTGTCTGTCGGTGGGCAATGGTGTATAATTTTCTGCGCGAATGATAGGTGAAACGCTTCAGTTGGGTCTGGCCGGCCTTGGTACTGTGGGGTCAGGGGTGTACGAAACCCTGATTCGTAATCGTGAGTTGCTCGAGGCCAGGGCGCAGATTTCCTACGCCATCCGCAAGGTGGCGGTGGGCAACATTGCCCGCAAGCGCGAAGTTCAGGTAGACCCGGCATTGCTGACCAATGACTGGCGCGAGCTGGTGAATGACCCGGAGATAGACATCATAATCGAGCTCATCGGTGGTACGGATGAGGCCTATCAGCTGGTTAAGGCGGCACTGAAGGCCGGCAAGCCTGTGGTAACGGGCAATAAAGCTGTGCTGGCTGTGTATGGCAGCGAGCTGTTCAAACTTTCTGCCGAACAGGGAACTCCTCTCTATTTCGAGGCCTCCTGCGGTGGCGGTATCCCCATCATTCAGAGTCTTCAGAATTCACTCATCTGCAACAAGGTACAGAGTATTGCCGGTATCATCAACGGCACCAGTAACTACATTCTCACCAGCATGAAGGAGCAGGGGCTTTCCCTGAAGGAAGCCCTGACCAACGCTCAGAATCTCGGCTTTGCCGAGGCTGACCCCTCATTTGACATCAACGGCTGGGACGCCGCGCATAAAGCGCTGATTCTTGCCATGCTGGCCTATGGCACCCCGCTGTCTCCGGACCTCATTCATGTGCACGGCATTGAAAAGGTTGAGAGTGTCGATATTGCCATGGCCGAAAAGCTTGGCTACAGCATCAAACTGTTGGTTGTCATCAAGCATCATGAGGAACAAGACGCGCTGGAATTGCGTGTGCAGCCCAGCTTTGTGCCGCAGCAGCACCTGCTGGCCAGTGTGAATGGTGTGTTCAACGCTATTGCGGTGAAGGGCGATATTGTGGGCGAAACCATTTTCTATGGGCGGGGGGCCGGCAAGAACCCCACCTCCAGTGCTGTTATCGGTGATGTTGTTCTGGCCATGCGCGAGTGCAGACTCAACGGCTACCACACCGGTTTTCAGCCCTACACCAAGGAGCTCTCGGTTCTGCCTATGGGCGAGACTGTCACGCCCTACTATGTTCGCTTCGTGATTCATGACCGCCCCGGCATGATTGCATCCATTGCGGCCATGTTTGCCAAGTACGATGTGAGTATCTCGGCCACCAGCTCCAACTTCGGCTATATCGATGAAGATGGCGTGCAGCACAATCACCTCATTTTCATGGTGCATGCCTGCAAGTGGGTGCGCCTGAAGTATGTGCTGCGCGAGCTGCGCGAGAATCACGTCATCGACCGCCTGCCGATTGTCTTCCGCATCGAAACCTTTAACGATTAATACACATATGGCACTCATCGTTCAGAAATACGGCGGCTCCTCTGTGGGCACCATCGACCGCATCCGCAATGTGGCTCGCAGGCTCATCGAAACGCAGCAGGCCGGCAACAAGGTGATGGCCGTCATCTCGGCCATGAGCGGTATTACCGACAAACTTATCGGTCTGGCACATGAGGTGATGGATAACCCGCCTGAGCGCGAGCTTGATGTGCTGCTGGCCACAGGTGAGCAGCAGTCTATTGCTCTGCTCTGCATGGCCATTACCGATATGGGCTACAAGGCTCGCAGCTTTACGGGTGCCCAGGCCGGCATTTGTACTTACGGCAGCCATACCCGTGGGCGTATCCAGAGTATCGAGCCGGAGAAAGTGCTCGAAGCGCTGGACGAAGGCTGTATTGTGGTGTGCGCCGGATTTCAGGGCGTGTCGCTGGATGGCTCTATTTACACCCTGGGGCGTGGCGGTTCTGATCTTTCTGCCATTGCCATGGCTGCTGCCGTAAAGGCCGATATCTGCCAGATTTTCACAGATGTGGATGGTGTCTACACCTGTGACCCCCGCGTGGTGAAAGATGCCCGCAAGATTCCTGTACTTTCCTACGAGGAGATGCTGGAGATGGCCTCCAGTGGCTCCAAAGTGATGCAGGCCCGCTCCGTCGAGTTCGCCAAGAAGTTCGGCGTTGTGTTTGAAGTCCGCAATTCCATGAACAATAACCCCGGTACCATCGTGCAAGAAGAAAATTCCGCTATGGAGAGCCTCGTGGTGCGAGGCGTCTCAATCGAACGTAACCAGGCCCGTGTAACGGTGTCCGGTATTACCGCCCCTGTAGCATACACCGCCCTCATCCTTTCCACTCTTTCCGAGGCGGAAATCAACGTGGATATGATTGTGGCCAACACGGCTCACGATGGGCAGGCTCGCCAGTCTTTCACCATGAACATGAGTGACCTCGGTGCTGCCCAGGCTGCCCTGAAGCCTCTGCTGCCGCAGTTGGGTGAAAAGGCTCGCCTGGAGACGGAAGCCGGGCTGGCCAAGCTTTCCGTTGTCGGCGTGGGTATGCGCTCCCACTCCGGTGTGGCTGCCACGGTGTTCCGCTCTCTGGCAGATGCCGGAATCCCGACTGGTATGATTGCCACCTCAGAGATTCGCATTACCACCACCGTGGAGGCCGGTGATATTGAGCGTGCTGCCCGCGTGGTGCATGCTGCGTTCAATCTCGATAAGGCTTGATGCCGAGTCGCCATACGCTCCCTGCGCTCCGAACAGATATGGAATCTCCCGGCGAGAATCAGCCCCTCTCTCACGAGGAACTGAGCAGTGAAGAACTGGAGTTCAAGCCCGTGGTCAAGTATGCTGCCATCGGCTTGGCTGTTGTGTCATTACTCGGGGTGGAGTATGCTACCTACAAGTTGGGCTTCAGCAATGGCTTTACCTCCGGCGTGACGTCCGAGGTGGTAAGTGAGGCGGTCAACAATGCCGCTGTGGAGAATCTGACCCACTTCATGCAGGCTGCTACGGCAGACGAGGCGACTCTGCTGCACACTGTTCGCACGCGGGAGACCGGTTTGTCCTGGATTAAGAATCCCTCAGTACGGCGCGAGGCTGAATGGATGCTGGCATTGGCTATGATGAACCGGGGCAAGGTGGCAGATGCTGCCGACATGCTCAAGGAGTTGTTTCCCCGGGATGAAGCGTCTGAGCTGTGGGCGCGACGCGCTGTGCTGACGGCTCGGTCTTTTGCAGAATCCGGAGACCGGAAGTCGGCCGTGGCCTATTACCGCTATGCCTCACGCTGCTATGGTAAGCTGGGCAGAGAGCGAGAACAGCTTGCTGCATATTCCGAACAGGCTGAGCTGATAGCCTCTGCCGCAGATAGTAGTGCCGCGCAGCTCAAAGCCCTGGAAACCCTGCAGACCGAGGTGTCTAAGTTGGGTGAACCCGGTAAGCTGCTGCAGGCTAATCTGCTGGCTTACATGGGGCGTATCCACCGAGCTCATGGCAAGCACCAGGAGGCTCTGAGCTGTTTTGAAAAGGCGCTTGCCGGGGTGGAACTCGACAAGGTTCCTACCTTGGCCGGTGCAGCTGTTGCCATGGGCTCAGCTCTGTTGGAGAAGGGGGATACCGAGAAGGCCGCGCGCTTGTTGCGTGATGGTGTGAGCCGCCTGGGGGAACACCCGGGGGATGCCGATTATCTTGCCTCCGCCTTGCGCGACCTTGCTCGTATTGAACAGGAGAGTGGCAATGCTGAGAATGCTCTGGCTCTGCTGTATCGTGCTGAAGGTGCGGCCATGGGGCGCATAGACGCAGCAGATACATACTGGCTTTGCCTTTACGACCAGCGTGGCTGGGTCAATTTTGCCAAGGATGCCCATGAGGCTGCTCTGGCAGACTTTTCCCGTGCTCTGGAATTTCAGAGCATGCCCGAGGAGCTGCGGGCTCAGCCGCTGGAAGGTGCAGGGCGTTGCTGCATAGTTCTGGGGCGTATTGATGAAGCTTTGGCCTACCTGCAGGATGCCGTGTTGATGCGTACCCGACATTTTGCGGAGGATAAGCCGGCTCTAGGGCGCGTGTATCTCTCCCTGGCTCAGGGGTATGATATGGCAGGCAAGACCCGGGAGGCGGCAGATACATACGCCCTGGCCGTCCAGAATCTTCCGGTGGAGCTCGGTGAGGACAATGACCGCTTCCAGGCAATGATGGGACGCGCCTATGCTCTCTCCCAGCTGAAGGACTGGAATACGGCCATTCAGGCCTGGGGCACTCTGCGTGATGCGCTGCAGAAGGACTCGCCCCGCTCTCGAGAGGTGGATGAGCAGTTCAACCTCTGCCGCATTCATGGTGCTTCTCTCCCGGAAGAGGTGGATGCCGATGAAGGGGAACATGCCGATATCTCTGAACATTGATTGTCTTTTACTTCTGACGTCCATGACCATACATCGCCGTTACAAACCTCGTCGCAAATCCGGTAGTCCCGTGTTGCCCCTGGCAGCTGTGGGGCTTACTGCCGCGGCTCTGCTCATCTGGGGCCTTTTTGCCAAAGGGGATGACATTATCCGCTTTTTTAAGGGCGAAACAATTTTTGTGCACGACAACTCCGAGGCCAATGATAACCTGGAGCGCCTTCTGGCCGACCTCTCCGGCGATAAGGCACGCCTGCTGGAGCTGGCTGAAGATTCCAAAACCCGCCTGGGCTGGATTAAAAATGCCGACACGCGCCGCCAGTTCCGCTGGTTTCTCATGAGCCGCCTCATCGACAAGGGACAGTGGGATGAGGCTGTGCGGATTCTGCCGGAGGTGGAGTCGCTCGCCCCGGTAGAAGGGTTGGAACGCCTGGCTGCCGCTGCGCTGGAGCACGAGGATTACGAATTGCAACTGCGCCTAGACCGCCAGTTGCAGGAGAAAGCGCTCAACCTTCCTTCTGCCACGGCATTGCTGCTGCGTTCCATTCGTCGTTCTGCCCAGACCCACATCCGCATGCATCAGAACGATGAGGCCGTGAAGGTGATTTCCCGCCTGGAGATGGCCAGTGTGCTGGCCCGCCTGACCGACCCGACACTGGCTGCCGAGGCTGCCGAGTTGCAGATGCTGCGCGCCGAGGTGGGGGGAGTGCGGGAGCATGCTCTGCAGATGGTTCGTAATATCCTGGAGGCGGCAAAGTGGCCGACTTGTCCGGCAACTGCCAAGCTCATGCTGGAGGAGGTGTCCAACACCCTGCGCGATAACCCCAAGCTTTCGACCCAGGCTCTTAAGGATGTGGAGGCCAAGCTGCTGCGTTGCCGCGACTCCATGCTGGAGTACCCGGACCGCGAGCACAAGTTGCCGCACTGCTACACGATGCTGGGTGAGCTTCGCTTCCGCATGGGCGATTATGTCGGCTGTGCTCAGGCTCTTACACTGGCCGGCGCATTTGCCGAAGGATATGGCGAAATGACGCCGGAGCTGCAGCTGCGCCATTGCCGCCTGCGCTCCCGTGCCAACGAGGCCCGGGGAGCCGTGGCCGATGCCATCAATGATTACCGTTACCTGCTGGAGCATGAGCAGGAGCCTGCCGCGATTTTTCGCGCTCTCAACTTCCTGGCAGCTCATGCCGAGGGCGAGGAGCGCATCGCTCTACTCATCCGCTGCTGGGATATGATGGCGGCCGATGCCAATCTAGCCAAAAATAGTCCGGTATCGCAGGCCGATGTGGCTGCTCAGCTTTCGTCCTATTACAGCGAACACGAGGATTACCCCAATGCCATCAAGTGGGTGAGCGAAAGTGTAAAGCTGGTGGAGCAGAGCAATCCGGACCTGACGGATGGCAAACTGCTGCGTGCCCGCATGGAGCTGGCCCTGCTGGAGCGTAAGACCGGCAGAAATGATTGGGCTGCCGTGGTCAAGCTGCGCGATGTGGTGCGTGCCATCGAGGGTATGAGCGAGGCCGAGCGCGAGAAGCTGGACGCCGCTGATAATAAGCTGTACCGCACAGCGGTGCGCGAATTCGCCCGTACTTACCTCTTTACCGGCGACCGCGATATTGCCAGACAGGTTATCCGAAAGATTAAGGAATCCCTGCCCGAAAAGGTACGCTGATAGCCCCGTCTCCTCCCCATGTCCTCCCTCCACAAAAAAAGCCTCATTGCCACCGCAGCTATTTTCTGCTGCCGCTTTACCGGTCTGCTCAGAGAGGTGGTGTATACCGCACTTTTTGGCGCTACCGGTGCGCTGGATGCCTTCCTTACGGCCTTCCGTGTGCCCAATATGCTGCGCGATATGTTTGCGGAGGGGGCTCTCTCCCAGAGCTTTACGAGCGTGATGAGCAAGGTGGAGAAACAGGATGGCCCCGCCGCCGCCTGGAAGCTTGCCAACCGCGTGGTGGCTCAGCTGGTGTCCCTCATGGTCTGCATTGTGGCACTTGGTGTCTTGCTCTCCGGGCTTTTCATGCAGTGGCTTTACCCGGAGCGTGCCGGCCTGGTGCTGGACTGCCCGGCTCCGGCTGCGGCAGCAGCACCTGCCGAGGTCGTGCAGGCTGTGTACAAGGGCTCGGACCCCAATGCTGATGGACGGATGATGGCGGCTTTCGTGCTCAAGGCCCCGCTGGCAGGCGTGACGGATGGCTGTGTGGTGCGCCTCAATGCCTTGCAAAACCTTTCTCCCGGGGAGGTGGTGCAACTGAGCACCCTGAGTACTCCCGGCGCTCTGCGCGTGGAGCAGCAGGACTTCCTCGGCCTCGCCGCCGACCTCTGCCGCATTATGTGGCCCTTCATTCTGCTGGCCTCACTTTCCGCCCTCAGTATGGGGGCTCTCAATGTATTTGGTATTTTCGGCCTGCCGAACCTGGCCAGTGCGGCATTCAATCTCACCACTGTGGGCTTTGGCTGCCTGATTGGTTGGTGTATCGACCCTGCATTCGGCCCCAATGCCCTGTATGGCTTTGCCGTGGCTGTGGTATTGGGTGGCCTGGCTCAGCTGCTGGTGCAGGTGCCTGCTCTGCGCCGCAAGGGCTATCGCTTCGCCTGGGAGCTCGGCTTGCGCCTGCGCGCCGGCAAACTGCTGTTCACGGACCCTGCTGCCCGCCGCATTTGGCTGCTCATGGTGCCGGGCGTCATTGCCGCCGGTATCACCCAGATAAATGTCTTCATTAATACCGCCTTCGCTCTGTATCTGCCTGGTGGTGCCGTCACCGCCATGTCCGGTGCCTTCCACCTCTGGCAGCTGCCTGTGGCTCTCTTCGGCGTGGCTGTGGGTATGGTGGTGCTGCCCAACATCTCCCGCATGTCGCTGGAGCAGGGGGGCGAAGGTTCTCGCAACATCGCTGCCCACCTGGCGCAGGCCATGCGTTTCGTGGCTTTCTTTGCCGTGCCTTCTGCCGTTGTGCTCGGTATTTGGGGGCAGGAGGTTGTCAGCATCTTCTTCCAGCGCGGGCGTTTCGATGCCGCTGCTTCTGCCCTTACCGGTCAGGTACTCGGAGCCTACTGTTTCGGCCTGCTGGGCTACGCCGGCATGAAAGTGCTGCAGCCCGTCTTCCTCGCACTGGAGAAACCCTGGGCACCTGCATGCCTGGCTCTCGTAGCTGCTGTCATCTCGCTGAGCCTCAACTACTGCTTTGTGCATGTCTTCCACTTCACAAATGCCTCCTGGCTCGCCCTTACCACCTCGGTGGTCACCACGCTTAACTTCCTTTTCTACTTCTTCTACCTGCGCCACCTCCTGGGTACCATGGCTACCCGCACCCTTGTGCCCGGCCTGCTGCGCATCCTAGCATCCGGCCTCATTCTCGGTATCCTCTGCTGGCAGATTCGCGGTCTCTTCTTTACCGACTTCCTCAGCTGGGGCTTCTTCTCCCGTTTCGGCGCCCTCGCCCTTGCCGGTTCTGTCGCCGGGGGCGTCTACCTCGCCGCCTGCTTCATCTTCCGCGTCCCCGAGCTGGAAGCCTTCTCCAACCGCTTCCTGATGAAAAAGCGCAGTAGGTAAGGGTGGAGTGTAACTTATCACTGCAGAAGTAGGTGATACCTATGCTCTGTACCCCCCTGCGGGTAGTATTTCAAATTGTTACTCTCTCCTTATAGCAATGCTAGTCACAGTACGTAAACGTTTGTCCTGGTAAGATTCATTTTTATCTTGCAATCTCATTTATCGGTGTTACAATGCCTTTGTTATTATGGATTTAATCGACTCTCTTACACAACTCGCCTCTCGCCTCCCTCGTTTGCGTGAAACTGTGCAGACTGAGGAAGCCACCAAGAACGCTCTCGTTATGCCTGTTTTGCAGGCTCTCGGCTATAATGTCTTTGACCCATTTGAAGTGGTGCCGGAGTATACGGCAGATGTCGGCACCAAAAAAGGAGAAAAGGTGGATTATGTTATTATGAAGGATAGCAAACCGGCCATTTTGATGGAGTGTAAGGCTATCAATTCTCCTTTGAATATCAATCATGCTTCGCAGTTATATCGCTATTTTGCTTGCACAGATGCCCGATTTGCTATATTAACTAATGGCGTCGATTATCAGTTTTATACGGATATAGAGGCGCCGAATAAGATGGATGACCGTCCTTTCTTTGAGTTCTCTCTGGAAGATATTGATGCTCGCAAGGTTGCTGAACTGAAGAAATTCTCTAAGCCCATGTTTGATTTGGAGAACATTTTGAGCAATGCTTCCGAGCTGAAATATAAAAAGGCTATTCGCCATTTATTCAGTAAAGAACTGGAATCTCCCTCGGAGGAGTTTGTTCGCCTTTTTGCAAAGCAGGTATATAGTGGAATGCTGACTCCGGATCGTCGCTCTCAGTTTACAACCTTAGTGGGGCAGGCGTTCCGCGAATGGTTGAATAACCGAATCAGCGAACGTCTTCAGAATGCTATCGATGGAGTTTCTCCCGGTGCCATGCATGATGCCCCCTCGCCCGTTGTTGCTGCTGCGCCCGTTCCTGAATCTACCGAGCAGGACGTACTTGCTGGCAAGGATGATGACGGGATTGAGACAACGGAAGAAGAGTTGGAGGCTTTCCATATTGTGAGAGCAATTCTGGCTCAGGTTGTAAACCCGAAGAGAGTATTCCTGAAGGATACCCGTAGTTATTGTGGTGTTCTTCTTGATCATAATGTGCGTAAACCTTTGTGCCGCTTCTTGTTCAACAATAAGCAAACAACTCTCATCCTGTTGGATAAGGAAAGAAATGAAAAAAGGATTACTCTGGAGTCTGTAGTTGATATCTATCAACATGCGGGGAATTTAATAGAGTACGCTAAGCTTTACATTTAAATACTAGTCCGAAGAAAACTGTTAAAAGCCCCGCTTCTGCGGGGCTGATTTTGCACATGGTAGGGAGAGTATTACCGAGCTGTAGGTAAGCGGGATTGTACGGAACTAAATACTTGACAAATACTAAAATCGGGAGTATAGAAGTGTGTAAAAGGATAAGGTTGGTATGTTAATAAATTTTACTTTCTGTAATTATAAATCGTATAGGGACGTTACCGAGTTCTCGATGGTACCCCTTGAGAGCATTAAAGATGATAGAGAAAGTTTGGTAAACATCTCCGGGATGGAGGGGGAAAGCGTGTTGCCGCTGGCCGCTATATACGGAGGAAATGCTGCGGGCAAAACATCGTTTGCTCAAGCGTTGGCTCTTTTGAAATATATGGTTAGAACCGGTCGGGTGGAACATGTGACGCCGTTTCGACTGGATGAGGAAAGTCGAACCAAATCGACTGATTTTAAGATTACTCTGGCAACAGAGAAAGAGGTGTGGGAGTATGCGTTGAGCGTATTGAACAATAAGGTGATTGAGGAGAGTTTGTTCTGTGTGAACTTATCTCAGCAGGTGTTTTCCCGTTCATCGGATGGCTCAGTTCTGTTCAACGAACAATTTTTTGCTGGGAAAACGAAAGATGAGCTGAAGATTGCCTGCGACATGGCTGGAAGCGTACCACAAGATAATGTGCTGCTGTCGACGTTGCGTCGCCACCAAGGAGTGATGCTAGACATGGCACGAGTTTGTGAGAAGATATACATGTGGTTTGACGAAGTGCTTCAAATCAAAGAGTCAAATACGCTGGGCTTGATACCATCTGTCGTCTCGAGTCGCGAAGCATTTTCTCAATTGCTTAGAGAGGCTGGCGTGGGAATGCAGGAGCTGAGTATTCGTCAGATTCCGATACAGGAGATGGTGGGTATGGCGGAACCTCTTTCGTGGATGGAACGTTCGATGAATGATGGTGAGTTCCGCTCTCTTGGTGATACGATTGTAACGAAAGAAAATGGTGAAATTAAGGTATACAAATGCGGAGCTGTTCATGTGTTGCCTTCCGGCCGTTCAGAAACATTCGAGATGAGGGAGGAAAGTGATGGAACATTGTGTTTTATTAATCTGTTGCCAGTGTTGACGAATCCTAATTCGAAGAGTCGGGTATATGTAATAGACGAATTGGACAGAAGCCTTCATACAAAATTGTCACGTCGTTTGATAGAACGTCACCTTTCAATGGTGCGCAGTGGTGTGCCGCAACAACTTATCTACACGACGCATGATGTGTTACTGATGGATGATGAGTTGTTGAGGAAGGACGAGATCTGGCTTGTTGATCGATATCAGGATGGTAAATCGGAGTTGACTGCATTTATCGAGTTTCAAGAAGCTGCGTCCGAGACTGATATAAGAGGGAGTTATATGCAGGGACGCATGGGGGGAGTGCCGGATTTTAACCTGTAGTCGAGTGATAACATGAGTGGACTTTCAGAGAGAAGAAACAATCGGAAAACGTATAAACAGCGTTTTCTGATTGTACATGAGGGGAAGGAAACGGAGGGGAGGTATATTCAGCACATTAAAAGATTACTTACTATCGAGAGGACGTGCCGAGTTGATACCTACTATCCTAAGCATACGTCTGTTACTAGCATGGTGCAGAAAATGCAGAGGGAATCCGGAACGATTCAAGCGCGCGATTATTTGTGGATTCTGATAGACCGAGATGAGAAAAACCACATGCGTGAACAATTTGCAGAATTGGCGCAATGGGAAGGCTTACGAGAGCGTAATCATGTGGCTATCAGTAATCCGCGTTTTGAGTATTGGTTGCTGTTGCATGTGCTCGCTCATCCGAATGCAGCCTCTGCATGTGATGATAAGTATGTGAAGAATCATATTCCTGCGTTTACTAAAAATTTAAGCGATTGTCTTCATCTGTTTACCTTGGATTCCGTGGCTGCTGCTATAGCTCGTGCGCAAGAGGAAGGGTGGCCGAGTTGCTTGAATCCCGATAAGGTAGGCTCCGGTGTTGGGGTGCTGGTGCAGCAAATGATGAAAGAAACGCGTTGGAATAATTAGGAAAACCGCCAATTTGTAGAGCTGTGAGGCGAACCGAAGGTGAGCGGAATTCAAAAGCCCCGCTGAGCGGGGCGAAAGTACAATAGTCCAGGGCAAGCCACGCGGTGGCGCTGCCCTGGGGGTGGGATAATAAATAAATGTGAGCCCGAGGAGTCGACGCGTCAGCGTCGGCACCGCGGCCGACAGCCCACCTCGGCGTAGGGCGTGAGCCCGGAGACGGCCGCGCTTGCTCCAAAAAAACACCCTGAAATGACTGAGAACCACACTGCTGTCGGCCTCCTCAGCTTCGCTTCGTCGGGCTCTGATTTTCTTTTTTTCACCCATCCCAAGGTTTCCGCTGCTCCGCAGCGTCACCTTGGGCTACTATACTTTCGCCCCGCGTTGCGGGGCTTTCCAATTCGGCGGGCTGTTGCCCGCGGGT
>JAFQGF010000052.1 GCA_017415555.1 Akkermansia sp. | reverse complement strand
GCGAACGATAGTGAGCGCTGCCCCTGCTGGAGATGAGAATAATTTTGAGCCCCGTGAAACGGGGTGACAGAAAGCGATGAATCAAAGTATTGCGATGCTTTTCCGTCTCTGGGCTCACGCCCTTCCGTCTCCGCTAAAGCTACGCCGAGACGAGTCGCCACGGCATTGTGCCACCCCACCATCCGCGAGGCTCTTGAATTAGGCTCGCCCGGAGGCACGCAGGCGCAATCTCGCCACCCGATAGCCGCGCGGTATTTCCTCTCCTTACTTCCGGAGTAGGTTAATCTTGTCGCGCAGTACAGCTGCCACCTCGAAATCCAGTCGCGCGGCGGCTTCCTTCATTTCCTTCTCCAGGCGGCGGATGGTGTCGGCCACGCTCTCTTCATCTTCTGCTGCGGCCAGCAGACGCCCCTCGTCCTCCTCCTCATCATCCGGGGTGTAGAGGCGCAGGGTGCTCTGGTCGGCTCGTGCAACGGTGTGGGGGACGATGCCGTGGGCCTCGTTGTAGGCTTGCTGTATGGCGCGGCGGCGGTCGCTTTCTTCCACCAGGCGGCGGATGGAATCCGTCACCACATCGCAGAAGAGCACGCATTCGCCATGCACATGGCGAGCCGC
The DNA here is from genome assembly GCA_017415555.1 of Akkermansia sp. Taxonomy (GTDB): domain Bacteria; phylum Verrucomicrobiota; class Verrucomicrobiia; order Verrucomicrobiales; family Akkermansiaceae; genus Akkermansia. The sequence continues at coordinate 14,166 of JAFQGF010000052.1, read as the reverse complement.
ACGCCCTGCCGTCTGCACAAGGCTGGTCTCGTTGCGCAGGAATCCCTCTTTGTCTGCATCCAGTATGCACACGAGCGAGACTTCCGGCAGGTCCAGCCCTTCACGCAGCAGGTTGATGCCCACCAGGATATCCACTGCGCCACTCCGCAGTTTGCGCAGGATTTCCACGCGCTCGATGGCATCCACATCCGCATGGATGTACTCCACACGCAGGCCGATGTTGCGCAGGTAGTCCGTCAGGTCTTCTGCGGTGCGTTTCGTCAGGGTGGTCACTAGCACGCGCTCCCGCACACTCACTCTGGCATGGCAGAGCTCGATGGTCTTGTCTATCTGCCCTTCCAGGGGCAGAAGGGTGATTTTCGGCTCCAGCAGGCCGGTCGGGCGGATGAGCTGCTCCACAATGAGCGGCTGCCCCAGTCCGCGCGGGTTGAACTTCTCCACCGGGGCCGAGGAGGGGTGTGGCGGGACACGCAGTTCCTCCAGACGGTGAAAGAACACGCCGCGGAAGTCCTCCGGGGCCTGGGTGATGGCCCGGCTTGCTTTTTCGCTGCGGGCGTGGGTGTTGCCGCGTTTGGCCTTCATCACGGGGATGTAGGAGGGATTGCCGGGCACGCAGTTCACGTATTCAAAGGGGCCGGGCGTGGCGCTCACATACACCAGCTGGGCCTGGCGGGCCATGAACTCATCGAAGCGCAGCGGGCGGTTGTCCAGCGCGGAGGGCAGGCGGAATCCGTGGTCGATGAGCACCTGCTTGCGGGAGCGATCCCCCTCGTACATGCCGCCAATCTGCGGTACAGTGGCATGCGACTCGTCGATGATGGTGAGGTGATCCGCCGGAAAGTAGTCCTGCAGGGTGGAGGGGGTGGAGCCCGGAGCTCGCCCGGCCAGGTGGCGGGAGTAGTTCTCGATGCCCTTGCAGAAGCCTATCTCGTTGATGAGCTCCAGGTCGTAGTCCGTACGCATTTTGAGGCGCTGGGCTTCGATGAGCTTGTTCTGCTTTTCGAACCAGGCCACGCGCTCTGCCAGCTCTTTGCGGATGGAAAGGATGGCCGGGTGCCGCTTCTCCGGCGAGGAAACATATTGCTTGACCGGGAAGAAGAGGTAGCTCTCCATGCGCTCGCGTGTGCGGCCGGTGCCGGCATCTATCAGCGAGATAGCGTCGATTTCCTCCCCGAAAAACTCCACGCGGATGGCTTCCCCATCACTCTGCGCCGGGTAGATTTCCACCACATCCCCGCGCACGCGGAAGGTGCCGCGCCGGAAGTCGAAGTCGCTGCGCTCAAAGAGCAGCTCCGTCAGGCACGCCAGCATCGCATCGCGGTCCAGCTCCTGCCCCACGCGGATGGAGAGCGTCAGCTCCCGGTAGTCCTCCGGCGACCCCAGTCCGTAGATGCAGCTCACACTCGCCACCACGATGACATCCCGCCGCAGCAGCAGGGAGCGCATGGCATTCAGACACAGGCGGTCAATTTCCTCATTGATGGCGCTGTCCTTCTCAATGTAGGTGTCCGTGCTGGCAATGTAGGCCTCCGGCTGGTAATAATCGAAATAGGACACAAAGTACTCCACCGCATTGTGCGGGAAAAAGCTTTTCAGCTCCGAGTACAGCTGCGCGGCAAGTGTCTTGTTGTGCGAGAGCACCAGCACCGGCCTGTCCTGCGCGGCGATGATGTTGGCCATGGTGAAGGTCTTGCCGCTGCCGGTCACCCCAAGCAGGCATTGGTGCTTGTTGCCCGCCTGCAGGGATTTGAGAAGCTTGCCTATGGCTTGCTCCTGGTCGCCCGAGGGCTTGTAGTCTGTTACCAGTTGGAAGATGGACATGGCGGCAAGCTCTCGCAAAAATCAGCTTTCTGCCTGCGGCGCGGCTCCGCAGATGACCCTCGTGCGTGTGGCCTGCGGGGAAAGCAGGCGGGAGATGAAGGCCTGCATCTGCCCGGCGGTGATGCCGCGCAGGCGCTCCGGCAGGGTGTCGGCATAGTCCGGCGGCAGCCCCAGCAGGGTGTCCACCGCCATGGCAGAGCACAGCTTGCCGGCAGACTGCGACGCCAGCAGACGCGAGGTGAGCACGGTGGCCCGGGCACTTTCCAGCGCTTCCGGCGGCATACCCTCGCGGCACAGTCGCTCCAGGGTTTCGCCCAGCGCAGCGCAGGCCTCCGGCATAGCCTGCGGGGAGGTGCCCAGGTAGAAGAACATGCAGCCGGCATCTGTGCCCTGCAGGGCGGCCGAGGCCGCATAGTAGGCCAGTCCGCGGTTCTCGCGTATCTCGGTAAAGATGGGGCCGGCCATGTCGCGGCACCATTCATCGAAGAGCAGCTGCAGCGGTATATCCTCATCCGTGGCAGTCAGAGCCGGCACGGCCAGAGCCAGCACAGCCTGCTCCTTGTCGCAGGGAATGTGGCAGTCCGCAGCCTGCTGGGGCGGCGTGGGTTGCAGCTCCGCAGGCACACCCGCAGGCATGGCCGCAAAGAGCTCCGCTACGCTTTTCAGCATGGCCTCAGGCTCAAAGTCGCCACAGATGGCCAGCACGGCATTCCGTCCGCACATCAGGCGTGCATGGTGCGCCAGCAGGGCCTCCCGTCCCAGGTTCTCCACGCTTTCCACCTCGCCGTCCGGGTGCAGCCCGTAGGAGGTGGCACCGAAGCATGCCCGGCGCAGCTCGCGGAAGGCCACGGCGGCGGGGTCTTCCCGGGCATCCAGTATATCGGCCACCATGTCTTCCCGGGCGGTGTCGACGGCCTCTGCCGGGAAGGTGGGGTGCAGGGCAGCGTCTGCCAGCAGCTCCAGCATGGTGTACGCATCTTCTGCCAGGGAGCGGGTTTTGATGGAGAGGGTATTATTACCGGCAGAGCCGGAGATGGTGCCTCCCAGGTTCTCCACAGCGTCTGCCAGCTCGGCGGCACTGCGCGTGGTGGTACCCTTCAGCAGGCATTCCGCCATCAGGGTGCCGATGCCGCTGTTCTGCGTCGTCTCGCTGCGGCAGCCCGCAGCAATGCACAGGGTGGTGTACACCAGCGGCACCCGCTTGTCCACACGCAGCACCACGCGCAGCCCATTGGGCAGCACATGCAGAGCAGGGGGCTGCAGTGCCCCGTCGGCATTCCGCGCATCTTCCTGCGGGTTGCTGCCGATGGGGTCCACACTCACCTCGGTCAGCCGTTCCGGCGTCAGGTAGGTAGCAGCCACGCGCGCCACGTCTTCCGGCGTCACGCGTGCCAGAGCCTCGGCCCATTCCTCCCCGGCATTCAGGTTGCGGGAGTGGTGCCAGCTGATGCCCAAGACAGAGGCACACCCCTGCACGGTGGAAAGTGCCTTCACGCGCTGGGCTCGCATCTGGCGGCGGGCTCGCTGCACACCGGCCGCAAAATCTGCCTGCGGCAGTTCTGCCACATAGGCCAGCAGCGCATCCCGCAGCTCATCGCGGCGTGCACGTTCCACATCCGCCTCAATCACGAAGGCTCCTTCGCCCACCTTGGCCGGCAGAACCGTGGTGTTCGTGTCGTGTGCCAGCCCCAGCTCATCATGAAAATACTTGTACAGCCACGCCGCACGGCCATCCCCCAGAACCGAGGACAGCACCGCCAGCGCCGCCGCATCCGGGTGCTGCGTGGTGGGCGTGCGCCAGGCCAGCATGAGCGTGCTGGTCGGCTGGGCAAACTCCGTGCGGTGCAGGCGGCAGCCCCACTGGCGCGGCTCCTGCGCAGGCGCGGGCTGCTCGGTCGCAGCGGCTGGTATGCCTGCCACCTCCGCCTCCAGCGCTGCGAACACCTCTTCCGGCTCCACATCGCCCACCATACACACAAACATGTTGCCCGGCGTATAGCGGCTGCGGTGGTAGGCCACCATGTCCGCATGCGTCAGTTCGTCAAAAAGCCTCTGCACCCCAATCACCGGCAACCGCCTCGGGTGCGCCTTGTAGAGCGTGCCCACCAGCGCCCGGTACGACGTATCACGCGGGTCGTCATTGTACATCGCCATCTCCCGGCGTATCACCTCCCGCTCCTTCTCAAACTCCTCCTCCGGAAAACTCGGGGCAAACACCAACTGCCCCAGTATATGCAGAAACTTTTTCCACTGCGCCGAGGGACCATCTATGTGGTATACCGTGCGGTCTGTGCTCGTGTATGCATTCCACAGCCCGCCCAGCGCCGCCACCTCCTCATTGAGCTGCTGGGCACTGTACTCCGACGTCCCTTTGAACACCATGTGCTCCAGCAGGTGGGATAACCCCGCTCCGCTGTGGGCTCCCTCATTCTCCGACCCCGTGCCTACCCATACCTGCACACTCACCACCGGAAACGCCTGCTGCCGGCTCACAACCGCCGTCAGCCCATTCCTGCATGTGTATACCTCGCCTTGCATGCCACTTATCATACCTTCTCCGCCCCCCTTCCGCAAGTATAAATAATTCCATGCTCATTTCATACTCGCTCTGCGAGTTCTTCATAATGTCCTCCCCACACCTGAATCCCGGCTTACGCCGGAAGCAATATCGGACGCCTGCCCCCGCGAGCCTCCGGCTCGTCATTATTTGAGTTCGTCCCTCGGAATTCGTCATTCGTACTTCAATACGCCTTGTCCCTTGCCCTTTGTACTTTGCAGATTGTACTTTGCAGATTGTAGATTGTAGATTGTAGATTGTACTTTGTAGATTGTAGATTGAATTGTCTTATCTTTTCCGGTACCGCAGCATCACCGCATACACCAGCGCCAGCCCCGCCAGCTTGCCACCCAGACTCCACCAGCCCTCTCCCGGCACCAACTGCCCGATACCCCAGGCGCTGCACAGCAGCACCGGCCCCCATACATACCACCCCGCAAACACACGCGCATAGAAACGCCCCGGGCGCAACCCCAGCCCCCGGTAGTGAATCAGATTCAGCATCAGCAGCTGAATCACTATCGAGCATGCCGCCCACACCGCCTGCGCCCCAATACCCCACCACAGACACACAAAATAGCTCACCCCCACAAAAAGCACACTATTGAACGCCATGATAGCCACCCGCTGCCGCAGCGCCTCGCGTGCCTGGCTTATCTGCCATCCCAGCGCCTGCACCAGGCTAAAGGTCTGCGGCACCACCAGCGCCACCGCCACCAGCCAGCTCAGCTCTGCCGCCTCCCCCAGCTTCTCCCCCACCCACAGGCGGAAAAACTCCCGCCCGTAGCATACCAGCGCCACCGCCACCGGCAGCAGAATCTGCAACTGCACCCGCCCCAGCCGCGCCATCGCCTCCGTCTGCACCGCAGCACTCGCCCCTCGCACCACCATCCCCACCACCCGCGGCAGGAACAACTGCGCCAAACACCCACCCAGCAGAAAGTAATTCGCATATATCTGCAGCCCGCAGGTGTACACCGCCGCGGCATCCGCCCCGCGCGTAATTGCCACCAGATAATTCCCCGTGCCGGCATTCAGCATATTGATGAGCTGATTCAGCAGCATCCACCACGAGAACGCAAACAAGCCGCGGCACAACGCGCCATCCCACCCGCCGCGCAGACTCAGCCGCGCCCGCAGCCCCACAAAACAATACAGCATATTGAGCACCAGCGCCAGCACGCCTGTGCCGATATTGAACGCCACCAGCCCCACACTCCGCCAGCCCCACTGCAGCACCACCCACGTCCCCACCGCATTCAGCACACTTGCACCCACCGCTATCAACCCCGGCACCATGTAGCGCTGCCGGCTGTCCGCTATCCCCGCCAGACTCCGCCCCGGGAACATCAGCGCCGCATTCACCAGCGTCATCAGATACAGCACCCGGTACGTCCCCAGCTCCCCGGCCGTAAACTTCGGGAATATATCCCCCAGAAACGCGTACACCACCAGCCCCAGCCCCAGCAATACAGCACCCGCCACCGAGTACAGCACCGCCAGCATCCCCAGAAAACGCGCCGCCCCCTCGCCATCCCCCCGCGCCCGGTACTCGCTCAGAAACTTTGTGCTCGTCGTGCGCCCCAAATCGCTCAGGTACAAACGCACCAGCAGCGTGCTCGCCAGCATGTAGAGCCCATACTCCGCAGGCCCCAGCACCTCCAGAATATACGGCGTCAGCACCAGCGGTACACCAATCCGCAGCCCCAGATTCGCATAGTTCAGCACCGCTCCTGCCCGTATCTCATTCATCCCCTGGTATTCTACCTTCTCCGCCTCCCCTCCGCAAGTATAAATACAACGCGTTGGCAGAATTAAACCGCGATAGATGATTTACGATTTACGAAGAGAAAAGTTTGGCGGGCGAGCGAAGCTAGCCAAAAACAGAAGCCCCCGTCAGGGGGCGAAAGAACTCAGGCAGGGGCAAGCGAGCAACGCGAGCGCCCCGTCTCGGCGTAGGCTTGCCGAAGCCGGACGCCCCTGCTAGAAGATGGAAAATAATTTGAGCCCCGTGAAACGGGGTGACAGAAAGCGATGAATCAGAGTATGGCAACGCTTTTCCGTCTCCGCTAAAGCTTCGCCGAGACAGGCTTTCGTAAATCAAAAAATCGTAAATCCCGACGGAATGGGAAACAAAAACTGCTAACAAATAGACATTTTGATTGCGTAACGGTCTTCGATACGTTAAAATGCAGACATGCCCACATATGCAAAGGTTAAAAGAATTCCGGGCAAAACGGCAGAGGTGACCTTTTCCTCCTATGCGCCCAAAGACTGGGATGATTCCGAAGAACGAGAGCTGGAATGGCTGGCTCGCGGCGCGGGGGAGCTTGCGCGTCGCAGTCTTGCTGGCATAGACAAAAATAAAGCGCAGGAGTGTAGAAAAAAGATGCTCCATGAAATGAAGCAGACAACCTGATGTCAGCTTCTTCGCCAGTCCTTATTCTGCTTGCCGGTCCCTGCAGGTCGCACTACAGGAAAGACAGAACATTATATACGAAACTGTATTTTCCCACCCCTCTAAACTGGAGTTAATACGGCAGGCTATATCTGCAGGGTATTTTGTGAGACTCTTTTTTATTTGTACAGAATCACCCAGAATCAATATTGACCGAGTCTCCGAGCGTTTTGCAAAAGGTGGACACACCGTGCCGGGTAAAAAGGTGAGTGACCGTTACAATAGAGCCTTATTATATGGGGCCGAAGCAATGAGGTTGGCTCATAGGGGATATCTTTACGATAACAGTGCAGATGCTCTTACGGATAGTTCTCCCTTCAAACTTATTTTCCGAACGATAGGGGGAAAGGATTATAAATTGTACCTGGAAAAAGATAAACTTCCTCTGCCCTACGCCTATTTCCTGAGCGATTTCCTGAATGGTGAGTAAGCTCGCCCCCCCCTACGGGACGCCCACTAAGTTGAAATGGAACAGAGGGTGCGCGAGCCAAAAACAGAAGCCCCCGTCAGGGGGCGAAAGAACTCAGGCAGGGGCAAGCGAGCCCCCAGGCGAGACTAATCAAGAGCCTCGCCGCATGGCGAGGCGGCACATGGTAGCCTAGGGCTTCAGCCCTGGGGTTGAGACGTATAAATATGGGAACCCCGACGTAAGGAGGGGTGGCATCTTGTCTCGGCGTAGCACGAAGCGTGGGGACAGAAATGCCCATGTATCAATATCTTGCAGTGCTTTATGCCACCCCACCATCCGGTGGGGTTCGGTTTGTTTTTTTCGCTATACCCACGGGTTTCGTTCGCGTTGCTCACTCCACACCGTGGCTATTTTTTGCCGCCTCGCCGTGCGGCGAGGCTCCGGATTTGGCCTGCCTAACGGCAGGCTGGCTCGCGGTGCTTGCCAATACATTGAATCGCGAGCCGCCTGGCGAGACTAATCAAGAGCCTCGCCGTATGGCGAGGCGGCATAACGTAGCCCATGGTGGAGCTGCGTCAGCGGCGGAACCATGGGACTCGCGAAAAAATAAATAAGAACCCCACCGGATGGTGGGGTGGCATAATGCCGTAGCGACTAGTCTCGGCGTAGGGCGTGAGCCCGGAGACGGAAAAGCGATGCTAAATATTGATGCGCTGGCATTTCCGACTTCTCCCTGTGTGCCCCCGTCTCCACCCAAAACGTTGCCGTGACAGGCCGCGGCTTTGCCGCTCCACCACCTGTCTGAGTTCTTTCGCCGCAGGTTCGCCAATTCCGCTCGCTTCGCTCTGCTCGCGGGCGCCAGCCCGCCGAACTATTACTTCGACCCTCGGAATTCGTCCTTCAGAATTCGCCCGCCGAACTTGCCATTCTTAATTCGTAAATCGCCTGCCTGCCGGCAGGCAGGTAAATCAAAAAACCGCTGCCCGGTGAAGAGCAGCGGTTTTGTTAATCCTTTTACCCGAGTTGCTTACTTGCGGCGGCGCTTGTCACGCCAAAGTCGCCTTAGCGACGGCGGCGGCGTGCAGCCAATGCAGCCAACGCCAGAAGGCTCAGCGTCGCAGTAGTGGGCTCGGGGACGATTTTGCCGATGTATACCGTGCTGTAACCGGCTTCATCGGGGATGTTGTAGAAGCCCAAGTAGTAGTCCTCGAAATTGTAGCCCTCACCGGCGGAGAACACTGTGTTGAGCGCAATGCCGTACGTGGCATTCAGAGTTTCGGTTACCAGATCACCCACGAAGAAGCCGCCACGCACGGAGAAGATGCCCAGCTCATCGCCCTGGTTCATCGCGTTCAGGCTGCTCAGGATATCACCGCTCAGCGTCAGAGTTGGCGTTTCACTTGCCACGGGCAGAATCAGGTCACCGTTTATCATTACCAGGCTATTCTTGCCAATACCATTCAGTGTCAGGCTGGAGGCTTTGCTCAGGTCCAGACTGCTGTTAATAGTGGCTCCGCCATGCAATGTGGCTGTCTTGCTGACGCTTGTCGAGGGCGTTGTCTGATTGGAAGAACCCTCATCAACAGTTGCAACGACATTCCCCACGCTCAGTGTGGCACCGCTCTTCACCACCAAATCCTGCAGCTGCAGCTCGGCAAGCCCGGTCAGCGCCAGCACGCCGCCATTCACCGCAATGGAGGTGGAGGCAATGCTGTCGCTCGTGAAGGTCTGCGTACCCTCGCCACTCTTCACAAGGTTGACATTTTTCTTGATGGCAGCCGATGAGGTGTAAGACTCGCCGGCTGTGGCAATTTCCAGCGTGCGCGCTGTATTATCATCGGAAGTAAAGCTTTTAGCCTGAAAATCCTGCGCACCGGAGTAAATAGCAGCATTCTCAGCAGCACCAGAAATACCCTTGACGATAACTTTGTCTGCACCTAAAGCCAGCCCCATATGAGAGGAATTGTTATCATCCTTAATCTCTATGACTGCCTTACTGGCAACATCCTGATCGTTAATGTTAAGAGCGTGATATCGCTTGCTGTTCGCTGATGCTTCGGACTGTGACTCAAAGATAATTTTACCGGAGAAGTCGCCATCCTCCAAATTGAAGACGTTTGCCTTATCATCTTTGAAATTACTGCTCAAAGTAAGCTCACCGCTCGTCTCTCCTTCTGCATTTTTCAGATTTTTGATGGTTACCTCACCTTCGTAGTACATAGCGTTTGACTCAATGGCAATGGTGCCGGTATTTTTTACTACCACATTGCTAAGGGTGTATGTGTAAGGGCCATAATTTGTTTTATACTTCAGTGAGCCGTTATCCAAGGTAAGGGAATCAATAGTGCTGTTTGCCTTAGCATGTACCAAAGCATAGGCATTGCCTTTTATTTCCAGTCCCTTCAGGGTGCTGAAGGCAGCCTCTCCATTGGATGTGCCAAATTCCACATGTGTATACTTAGGCGAATAGTCGACTACTTCGGTGCGCCCATCATTATCAACGGTAATGGTACCGGTATAGTTTGTCAGTTTTTCTATCTGCACAGCCGTACAGCCCCAGGTTTGATGCCCTCCCGCGATGCTTAAATTCTTAGAACCGGTCAGTTTCTTCATGATAACCGTACCATGTTCTGATCCGCTATCGATGTCCAAATCCGCATTCAGCGTCGTTGTGCCAGACAAAGTGAATTCCTGGTGTCCGCCATTTTCATTCATAACGGTGAGCGTACTCGTACCTTCACTCACTGTCAGTGAATTGATAGTAGAGCCGGAACCATTCAATATCAGGGTACCACCCTTCAAATCAACGGAACTGAAGGAAGAAATATTGCTCCCATCAGTTATATAATTAACTGTACCACGGCCTACACTAAGCTTCACGCCATTGATGGTCAACTTGCCTTCTGCCTGAGAGGCAACGCCATCACTATATGAGGCATTAGTATTCAACTCGATGTTACCCTCGCCGGTGGCTTCGGATAAGATTTTACCGGCGGTCATGCTGTCGGATTGATTACCGGCAAGAGTCAAGGTTTTATCGGCAGCAATGTAGTAGCCGGTTGCATACTTGGCTGCGTTGGTATCGGTCCCATCCACCGTGAAATCCCTTGTGTTGACATAATAAATACCACCGGGCGTCTCGTTTTCTACGCGGGCCACCAAGTTGCCATTTTCAGCAGTGAGGGTGTGGGTGCCGTTCAGCAACAGGCCTTCGCTCGCGGTTGCAGAGCCTGAACCGCTGCTTTCCACCACATAGTATATGGCGCTGGATATGTAGCCATCCTTGCCTTCATTGTCGCTGTAAATAGTGTTGTTCTTCAGCGCATGGATATCAGCTATCGTCACGTTGCCGAAGAGGGTAAACGAGCCGGTGTTGGCAATAGTACCGCCAATCGTCAGCGCATTGGCAATGCTCACTGTGCCGGATGTGGTGGTGCCTGCGGCCATGCTGAGAGTACCCGCTCCGCTGGCTGCCATGTTGCCAATGGCCCCGGAAAGTGCCAAAGATGAGCTGGCGTCTATTACCACCGTTCCCAGATTCTTGGTGCCTACCACACCGCTCAGGTCTGCCAGGCCTTTATTGGTCAGGTTCAACCCTTTCAGAGAGATGTCACCTTCTGAAGTAATGGTAACATAGTTCCGGTTGGCATCGCGGTTCCCACCATCTACGTTGATGGTTCCCGTATAATCTGTCAATTTTTTAATGGTAAGACCAACCGGACCATTACCAGCGTGCCCCCCACTCACAAAAATATCCTTAGAACCGGTCAATTCATTAATAACAACCTTACCTTTTTCGTTACTTTCACTCGTGATTGTCAAGTTCGCATTCAACGTGGTAAGATTATCCAGCGTATACGTTTGTATAGCTGCACCCCAGTTAGAAACCTTTAAAGTGGCCGCTTGTTCTACCGTAAGTGCATGGACTGTTTGTGAAGCTCCTTTCAGGAACAGAGTGCCGCCATCCAAGGTGACAGACGAGAATGAGCTGATATTTGTTGTAGCACTGTTCCCGGTACCCACTTGGAGGGTTTTATCCTTATTGATGGTCAGATTACCTTTTGCTTGCGTGCTGGCGCTCTGCAACGTTGTATCAACAGCTACCTTAATCTTGCCGGCTTCACCGGTAGTCGTAGCCAGCAGGGTGGCGGCATTGTCGGCACTATCCAGCACCAGCGTGGAATCTGCATTGGCAAGTGTCACACCACCGCTGGTATACTGAATATCACTGCTATTCATCGTACCTACGATATTCATGGTGCCACCTCGCACAGCATAGGTATCCGCCCCAATCTCGGTGGCGTTGATATCTGCCGTAGCCGTGGTGAGGTAATAGGTAGTACCTCTGGTTTCGGCGGTAACATAGGTATTGGTGCCATCGTCGGAAACGGTAAGACCATTGTCCAGGGAGCCATTCCATACATAACCATTGAAGAGGACATAATCACCGCTGGTGTAGAGAAAGCCGTTTCCTTCGGAGTTCTTCGTAGCTCCTCCATCCATGCTATAGTATTGTGTAGCGGTGGCACCCTCCTTAGCGCTCAGCGCCATGGTGTCGGGATTCAATACAACACTGCCGATGCTCAGACTACCGCTGCTCACCGAGACATTCATGGTCTTGTCTGTAGAAAGAGAGGTGATGTTCAGTGCTCCCTCCGTAACGCTAATGCTACCTTCCAGGTTGCTGACATTGGCGAGGGTGACGCTTCCCGCGCCGCTCTTTGCCACATTGCCCGTACCCGAAATAGTGCCGGAATAACTACCTGTGCCACTGGCAAGAGCATACTCGATAGTGCCGGCCTCCATGGTGGTGTTGCCGGCAAAATATTCCCTCACATTACCATACTCTTTACCTTCTGCCAGAGAGGTAAGCACCAACGTACCGCTACCCTTCTTAACAATGCCAGCTGTCATTTCTTTGTGATTCACAATACGATCGACAGTGAGTGTTCCGTCTGACACTTCAATATCAACATCGTTATTGCGGATACGAATGCCGCCTGCGATGGAAGAATCACCGGAAGATGTGATAGATGCATTGGTAATATCAATGACTCCGTATCCATCACCAAAAGTCCCATTCGTATCGGTTACTTTGCCGTTCTCTAGTTCAATAAGCGACCCATCAGCAAAGTTCTGTCGGGTGCCATTGGTATCCCATTTGCCCCCAGAAGTGAGATGTTCGTTTTGTTAGACCAATGCGTAATGTCCGTATCAGCAAATTTCAACGTAGCATCGGCGTTTACAACTATTTTACCAGCTGCTTCCACGGATTTTGCACCATTACCCATAGTGGTAGTGCCGCCGGCTAAGGTAAGGGTGGCGCCTGAGGCAATGTTTCCGCTTCCTATGGTATATGTGCTGGATGTATCTCCTTCCTTACCAAGAGTTAGATTACCTTTATCTAAAACTGTCAGCTTCGACAGGGTGCCTGTCATGCTGTTTATTGTGACATTTTGTTTCCCGATGCTCGCATTGTTTGCTGCTTGGGCTCCTGCCACCTGCAACTCTGAACCCGAGCCTACAGCAAGGGCGTTTATGGTAAGCGCCTCAAAATTTGCAGTCTCGCTACCCCAGTATCCCGTAACAACTAATTTGTCGCTTTGACCGATAGTAACACTGTCTATTGTCCCCGTATTACCCGTACCATCGCTTGCTGCTTTTAAATATGTGGTGGCATTATCATGCCCCTCCTCATCAGTGCTCATTGTAGTCTCTGTCCCCGTGAAGTAAAACGTATCGTTCTCCCCCCAAGTACCCCATGCGGTTTGACCACCCACGCACGCTGCCAGGACGGCAACGAGTAAACTTTTTGGTAAGTGTAATTTCATAAATCTGTGTAATAAGTTGAAAATGTGTGATTGAGCGTGGTTGGGTGTGTTTCCTCGCGCGATGGAAAGCGACAGCTCGACCTTTGCTTCTGTGCGGGAGTATATCTCATTCGGAATGAGATAGCAAGCAAAAAAATGCATTTTCCCTGAATTTTAGCATGTTTCGCAAAAGTTAAAAGTTCAGTTTTGGTGTCAAAAAGCCGAAATGAGCAAAAAGGGCATCTTATAACGCAAAAATGAATTAAATGAGACATTTTGTGTGTAAAAATGAGGAATGAAGAGAAAAAGGAACGGTCACAATCCGCATCACGGAACAGCAGCAAGCCTGCCCCATCCGGCACAGACCGAATCCCCCGCAGGGCACCCCTTGCCCGTAGATAAAGCTCCGGCATGGATGCTGAGCACGCCTCAGCCCCGCAGCCGTTACGAAGTAGGTTCGAAGTTGCTTCGAAGTAAAGTCGGAGCCATTTTGCGCCACAGCGCTGATTCAGAGTGACTTCGAAACACACCACCGCATCAGAGCCGTTACGAAGTAGATTCGAAGTTGCTTCGAAGCAAAGTCGGGGCCATTTCGCACTACAGCACTGATTCAGAGTAACTTCGAAACACACCACCGCATCAGAGCCGTTACGAAGTAGGTTAGAAGTTGCTTCGAAGCAAAGTCGGCGCCATTTTGCACTACAGCGCTGATTCAGAGCGACTTCGAAACACACCGCCGCATCAGAGCCGTTACGAAGTAGGTTCGAAGTTGCTTCGAAGCAAAGTCGGCGCCATTTTGCGCTACAGCGCTGATTCAGAGTGACTTCGAAACACCCCGCCGCATCAGAGCCGTTACGAAGTAGGTTCGAAGTTGCTTCGAAGTAAAGTCGGCGCCATTTTGCGCTACAGCGCTGATTCAGAGTGACTTCGAAACACCCCGCCGCATCAGAGCCGTTACGAAGTAGATTCGAAGTTGCTTCGAATTGAGTCAGCCGTACGGCTGAGCGTGGTTGGAGGCAGTGCCTCCAGCGAGGTTGCGCCTGCGGCGCAGTGATTTTGAGTAACCTGACGGCTGCGTGAAGAAATGGGCTCGAGCCCATTATGAAGAAAG
>JAFQGF010000051.1 GCA_017415555.1 Akkermansia sp. | reverse complement strand
TATCGCATTTGAAATGCGAAGACATCTGCAAGAAGGGCGAGTAAAACGCAACTTCGCCGGGAAGTCGAGCTTGCCGGCGAAGGGAGAAAACAGGGAAATGGTGGGAGAGCGGCTTATTATTTGCCGAGCAGCTCGGCGAGCACCTCCAGGCAGCGGGCATTTTCGCGCTCAGTGCCAACGGTAATGCGCACATACTCCGGCAGGCCATAGCCATCCATGTGGCGCAGAATAACCCCCTTTGCGAGAGCATCGTTAAACACCTTGCGTCCCTGCCCGGTTTTGACGAGAATAAAGTTAGCCTGACTCGGGACATAGTCAATACCCCAGGAGCGGAAAGCCGCGTAGTACTGCTGCTTACCGCGGTTTACCATATCCACCGAGGCTGCGAGGTGCTCGGCATCATCCAGAGCAGCAACGGCAGCCACCTGGGACATGAGGTTCATGTTAAAGGGAGTGCGGGCTTTATTGAGCAAATCCGCAATCTCCGGAATCGTCACGCCATAGCCGGCACGCAACCCGGCCAGGCCATAGGCCTTAGAGAAGGTGCGCAGGAGAATGACATTCTTGCCCTGTTTCACATACTTGAGCGTGTCGGGCTTCTCGTCGGCAAAGTCGATATAAGCCTCATCGAATGCCACAATAACATGCTCCGGCACGGCATCCATGAAAGCGTCCATCTCTGTCTGGGTCACCACCGTACCCAAGGGGTTGGTCGGGTTCGTGATGAACACCAGGCGAGTCTGCGGCGTGATGGAAGCAAGAATGGCTTGCAAATCGGTGCTGAAATCAGGCTTTATGGGAGCTTCCACATACGTTGCCCCGAAAAGCTTGCACATGATGGGGTACATAGAGAAGCTATGTCTGGCGGCAATAAGTTCGATTCCCTCGTGGAGGCAGGCATGGCAGAGCAGCTCAATAAGTTCGCTGCTGCCGCTTCCCACAACAGTCTGCTCAAAGGCCACCCCGAATCGCTCCGCAATCTTGCTGCGCAGGGTAAAGGAAGCACCATCCGGATAAATATGCACACCTGCTGCGGCATTCTGTATAGCCGCCACAGCTTTGGGGGACGGGCCAAGCGAGTTCTCGTTGGAAGCAAGCTTCACGATGTCGGCCGGGGCCATCCCCAGCTCGCGGGCCGTCTCCTCGATGGGTTTACCGGGCTGGTAGGCCACGAGATCCAGCACGTACTGATTGGCATATTGAGAGATATTGCTCATGACTGGCGACATTATAATCCCGGGGCTGTACAAACTCAAGCCTTGATTTCGGCATGAATATGCGCTAGAATGCCATACGCATGAAGAAATGGCACAAACGCACTCTCATTGTTCTCTTCCTCGGGGCTCTTGGCACCGTGGCTTTGGGGTTGCGTCCTGCGCTGTTACCGGATAATGCCACCCGGATTCAGTATTTCCCCTCAGAGGTGCCGTTGCCGGAGCACCTTGCACAAAGCACTTTTGCTTTCACGCATAACATAGCGCTCTCTTCCCCGCAGCGCGGTACGTGGATAGACACCCGGGCAAGCGGACTGCAGCAGCCGATTATCGGTCAGGATTGGCACATCCTCGTGTTTTGCCGGGATGGTAAGCTCCGGGTAGAAGCCATGCCCCCGGAAGCAGGTGCCGACATGGGACAGTTGCGACTGGAATGCTCAGCCGGCATAGGGGACAGGCGGTTGGTACGCAGCCCGAACGGGCGCATGCATACGGAATACCTGCTGCATATCTCGTGTTTTGCCGAATTTACCCCCACTTTCTGGCGCCAGAAACAGAATAGCCTCTGGGTGCAATTTATCACCATTAATGTGGAAGATGAAGCCGCAGACATGGGCACCCCCATCTGGACAACACCTGAGAGAGAGTTTACCAACCGCTTCCGCATGAGCACCATCGGGCCGATGCCCGTTCTCCCGGCTCGCTATTGTAATGCCCCGCTGGATAATGCCATGCTGCGCCTGCTGCACACACTGGCCGCCTGCACACCGGAGACTCACCAACAATATGTCCCTACCCTCACTGCCGGTGCTGCCGGGCTCTGCCGCTTTGCCACCGATGCGCCCTGGCCGGAATGCTGGGGACAAGCCGCGCAGACCGCCCGGGACCTGGCCTATCGCCTGGGCCCCACTCTTGTATACCTGCAGCAGAATGCATGCTTCGGCAATGAGCAACTCATCGATTTTATCAACGGTGATGATTTTGCTACCATTTTCGGCAAAAATTTTGCAGACTCGAAATCTGACGAAATTAACAACGAACTACAAGGTATTGATATTAAAAGAGTAAACAAATTATAAGAAAAAATCATTTTTTGTGTAGAATTCTGAAAACTTTTGCGTTCTCATAAATGTAGGCCGGGGTGAGAGCCGGCCGAGAGAAGACAGAAATTTGTTTTCATATAGAGTAGGTGTAAGTACAAAAACGGTCGGGTATTCCGGAAGGAACCCCGACCGTTCTTGTTTTCGGACACTTTAATGTTAAGGCTTACTTACGGTATACGCGACGGTAGCCCTGCTTATGCCAGAAGGCAATATCTTTGCTGCGATTCTTAATACCATTGAGACTGGTAAAGGTATCGACCACTTCCCCGTAGCAACTTATCAACACGACAGCACCCTCGGTCTGCAAATCCTTGAAATCATCGGGAATCTCTGTTTCATACACACAGATACTATCCTTTATGCCGAGAGCTTCCTTAAACTCTTCCACCTTACGATGATTCACGTTTTTCTCGAACACAAAAATCAGAGCTCGTTTTTTATCGAGTTCCGCAATCACTGTCTCCACCTTCTGGGATTTGTCCTCATTTCGAGTAGCTTTCTTCTTATTTTTTTTCTTCTTTCTGGGAGATTTCTTCTCATCTTTGGAATAGGCATCGAGCAAAGCATCACTGACAGTTACCAGGAAAACCGCATTAAGATTAGTATAGCAGGTACCGGAAATAGGCTTGGTCTCATCCAGCTGTCTGGAGAACCATGTTTCCATTTTTTTGTAATCCGCAAGCAGTTTCTCCACCGTCTCCACATCCTCTTTGGAGCTACGAATCGTCAGTTTGCCGGAGCGCTCGTCATAATCTGCCTTAGAGCCTTCGGGCATTGTAAGCCCCAGGCGTTCGGCAAAATCCGCTTTCATCAGTTCTGCTGCTTTCTTTTTCGAATTCTTCGCGTTTTCCGCCTCACGCTTTCTCATAGCATCCCTGGCTCTGTTAATAGCCTCGGGAGATGAATTGCGGAGAGAGATAGGCTTTCCTGTTTTGGGGTCTATGTATTTCCCTCTAACCGGAGAGTCATCTAAATCTTCTTCCGCATCACCCCCACCTCGTCTCTCCTCTTTGATACCGGGCAGCGAATCCTTGTAGAGCATTTTAGAGTTGACGGCATCGTACAACATAAACTCATACGGCACATCCCGCAAAACCTTACTCATATTCGCGCGAGCATCGGATTCCGCTGCTCCCGTAGTAATGCATAAGAGGAAAGAACTCGCCGCAAGTATATTTAATAATTTATGTTTCATATTCATTTGAGTGAAATTACATCGTAATCATCCGGCACCAGAATGGCTCCGGGAAAATGCTGTGCTGCCTCGGCCGTATAGAGAGAGCGGCGTGTAGCGAGTGTTTTATCCTCGGTATGGTAGAGCACCAGATTCCGCACATGCAGCAGAGCCGCAAGGCGCCCGGCATCCATCGCGGTGCTGTGGTGCTTCTCGTAGGGTTTAAAGCGCTCACGGTCTGCATACAGACAAAAAGCCTCGCACAGAAGCCAATCCGCGCCCCGGGCATAAGCTTCGCATCGCTCGTTGTAGGGTTCATCGCCCAGGCAGGTCAGCCTGCCCCCACCCGGCAACTGCAGGCAGAATCCAAATTGCTTTGCCTTGGTGGAGCCTATGTCGAAAGCCGTTGCCGGCACACCGGCGGCACAGAAGGACTCGCCATCCGCAAGGCGATGCAGCAGAATATCCTTGTGCAGGTGGGCGCACACTTTTCCGGGCAGCGTGGCGCGGCAGATATTCTCCAGTGCGGACAAGCCTTCTGCATGCCCGTAGACGCGGAGCACACCACTGTAAGAGCCGGCATTCATTCCCTGTGCCACCATACGCAGCACCCAGACCAGCCCGAAAATATGGTCGGTATGAGTATGGGTAAGAAATACATCGTGAATAGAGCTGAGGGAGATACCCGCCTGCTCCAGGCGAAGCAGAATACCATTACCACCACCCCCATCTACCAGAAAGCAGCGTTCTCCGTTCTGCAATACAAAACAGGTATTGTAACACCGCGTGACGGCAGCATTTCCCGTTCCCAGCATAATCAACCTGTCCATGTGAGTCAATATAACACTTGAACTATCTCAGTGCAAGCACGAAAAATACGTCATGTGACAGTAATTTAGTCATTTGACGCAGGGTTTTCTTGACTTGGCGTTTTCTTCGGCTAAAATGGAGACCGTCAATAGACCTCAGATATAGTTATGAAGTTCCATACCATCATTTCCACCATTGCTGTGACGCTGTGCGCCATGGTTGCCACTGCTCAGGCTGAGCTCAAGGTTGCATCCGTCAATGTAACCGAACTCTACACCATGTTCTACAAGCGTTTCGATACAGAGGTGCGCCTGAAGGACGAAGAGGCCAAAATTAAGGCTGAAATTAAGACCCGCGAGGACAAGCTGCGCGCCTTGCAGGAGGAAGACCAGAAGATTCAGAAAAAGTACGACCCCTCTCTGTCTGACTCCCAGGTGAAGAAGCTGCGTGACCAGCACAACATCAAGGTGAACGAAATTCAGGCTGCTCAGCAGGAGCTCCAGACCTATGTGCAGCGCCGTTCCATGGCTTTCAAGGAACTCTTCCGTCGCGACATGGCTCTGCTCTTCAGCGAGGTACAGCAGGCTATCACCGACTGCGCTGCCCAGGGTGGCTATGATTTGGTGATTGACTCCAGTGCTACCAACAGCACCACCGGCATGAAGATTTTCCCCCACGTGAAGTCCTCCTTCGACATCACGCCCGAGGTGCTTAAGCACATCAATGCCGGTGCCCCCGCCGGGTTCGACCCCAAGGCTGAGCTGCAGCGTCTTTACGGCTCTACCGCCATCCCCGGCGCAGCCAACTGATGCATTCCCTACCATTACTGATGAGTACGACTATGAATCTTTCTCTCTCAGAAGTTGTCGCACTCACCGGAGGTAAGCTTCTTTCCCCGGCTCCGGAGGTATCTATCTCCGGAGTCGCAACTTTGGCAGAAGCCTGCGATGGTGATGTGTCCTTCCTTGGCAACGAAAAGTATTTCAAAGATTTCCTGGCAACTAAAGCCTCTGCCGTTCTGGTGCCGCCCGGTCTGCCGGAATATCCGGAAGGCCCGGCTTTCATTGAAGTGGATAACCCCTCCCTGGCCTTCAATGCCGTTGTTGGTCACTTCATGAAGGCTGCTTCCGATTTCGTGCCCGGCATTGCTCCGAGCGCCTGCGTGGACGCGAGTGCCAGGCTGAACCCGGAGAAAGTACGCGTCAGCGCCTGTGCCGTGATTGAGGCCGGGGCCGAAATCGGCGATGGTTGCGACATTGGTCCGGGCTGCTACATTGGCAAGGGAGCAGTTCTGGGAGAGAACTGCAAGCTTTACCCCAATGCTATTGTCCGCGAGCGCTGCATTCTGGGCAAGCATGTTGTATTGCAGCCCGGAGCAGTTATCGGTTCGGATGGTTTCGGCTTCCTGCTCAATCAGGAGACCGGTCGCTATGAAACCGTAGACCAGGTCGGCATCGTTGTTGTTGGCGATTATGTAGACGTGGGAGCCAACACCACCATCGACCGCGCACGCTTCGGCCGCACCATCATTGGCGAAGGCTCCAAGATTGACAACCTCGTGCAGATAGGTCACAACGTGGTGGTGGGCAAGCACACCGTCATCGTATCCCAGACCGGCATTGCCGGCAGCTCCCGCATCGGCGACTACTGCACGGTTGCTGCCCAGGTGGGTATTGCCGGTCACCTCAAGGTGGGCGACAAGACTACCCTTGCAGCCCGCACCGGCGTGATGAGCGACCTGGAGGGCGGAAAAGTATACTGGGGTGCTCCGGCGGCGCCCTTCAAGGAGGCCAGCCTGCAGTTTGCGGCCATGCGTAAGCTGCCCAAGGCCATGAAGGAGCTGACAGCACTTAAGAAACAAGCTGATGAGATTAAGGCGCTCATCGATCAGGCCCTTGCCGAACAGGCAGGTAACTGATGCAGCCCTGCAAACTATTCAAATCAGAGCCCCGCTGCCTTATGCTGCGGGGCTCTGATGCCTCCCGCCAACAGCTGATGACAAACTGACTCACTCCGTGCTTTACTTCCACCGGGCAGTATGCTAAGCTCAGAACTTCCACAAGCCGGTACATACCATGAAGCAGTTACTTTCCATCGAAGAATTGACGGGCGAGCAGATACAAGACCTGCTGGCTCTGGGGCACAAACTCAAAGCAGAGCGTGGCAATCACAGCTCTCTGCCTCTTGCCGGGCAGACTTGGGCACTCATCTTCTCCAAGTCATCCACTCGCACGCGCGTATCCTTCGAGGTCGGTATCTCCGAGCTTGGCGGCAGACCGATGTTCCTTTCCACCCGCGATATCCAATTGGGGCGCGGAGAGCCCATCAAAGACACGGCTCGTGTGCTGGGGCGCATGATTCATGGTGCCGTTATCCGCACCTATGGTCAGGATGAAGTGGTGGACTTTGCCCGCTACTCCCAGCTTCCCACCATCAATGCTCTTACCGACCAGGAGCATCCCTGCCAGATTCTGGCAGACTTGCTCACACTGGAAGAAAAGTATGGTGTAGGCTCCTGGAAAGACATGAAGATTTCCTTCCTCGGCGATGTGGACAACAATATGGGCCGTTCCTGGATGTGGGCAGCCAAGCGCCTGGGCTTCACTCTTGCTCTGGCCGGCCCCGAGCACGCTCTTCCCAAGGCGGAAACACTGGCTGCGCTGGATTGCCCCAACATCATCTGCACAACGGATGCAGCCGAAGCCGTGCGAGACTGCACCATCATTAACACCGATACCTGGATTTCCATGGGCCAGGAAGCCGAAAAAGGAACCAAGGAAAAAGCTTTCTTCCCCTACCAGGTGAACGCCGAGCTTCTGCAGCTGGCAGCGCCCGGGCACAGCGTCTTCCACTGCCTGCCCGCCTACCGCGGCTACGAGATTACCGACGAAGTGCTGGAGGCACACGCACCCATCATCTTCACCGAGGCCGAGAACCGTCTCCACGCACAGAAGGCCGTTCTCTACACTCTCGCAACCTCCCGCTGAGCCAGAGTCTATGAGTTTCAACGACCGCATAGAGACACTGCTGGATGATATGTCCATCTTTGAAGACTGGACAGAAAAGTACGACTTTATCATCACACTGGGACGCAAGCTCCCCCCCATGCCCGAGAAGTACCGCACCCCAGGCAACCTGATTAAGGGCTGCCAGAGCCGCGTGTGGGTCGGCACGGAACTGGAGGACGGCAAGATGATAATCCATGCCGACAGCGACTCGCTCATCACAAAAGGACTCATCGCCCTCTTCATTCGCCTGCTCAGTGGGCTGAGCCCGCAGGAAATCAAGAGTGCCGACATCAAACGCCTCGATGAGTGCGGCCTCAAGGAGCACCTGGCATCCACCCGTGCCAATGCCCTCTCCACCATGGCCAACACTATACGGAAAGCCGCTGAGGCTCTGGCCTGAGCCCTCCTTATCCCCATGTCTACACTGGCAGATAACATCGCCACTCGCCAAGAGAAGCTTCCCCCTCAAACGAATGCCTACCGTGTGTCGGACGGCACTGAATGGGCGGGCGTTTTCATCGACGCGCTGGCAGACCGCCTGCTGGTGTCAGTTCGGGATGCTGCTGTACCACGTTCTTTGCGTGCACAACTGGAGGCCACCGGGCGCCCCGTCTACCTCAAGCGTCTGGATAAAGACGTGAAGGAAGCCCCCGTCCATCTCTGCGGGCCGCAACTTCCCCTGCGTTTCCCTATTCTGGAAAACGGCGTCAGCTACATGATGGACATGAGCGCAGGCTACTCCCAGGGCATTTTCCTGGACCAGCGCGATAACCGTGCCCGTGTGCGCGGCCTCTGCCACCCCGGCATGCGCCTGCTCAATACCTTCTCCTACACCGGCGCCTTTTCCGTGTGTGCCGCCCTGGCCGGCACCACCACCACCACGCTGGACCTCGCCCAGCCCTGTCTTACCTGGTGCCGCGAAAACATGGAACTCAATGGCATCGATTCCTCACCGCACTTCTTCTGTAAAGGCGATACCCTGCACTGGCTCGACCGATTTGCACGCCAGGGACGCACGTTCGACGCCATCGTGCTCGACCCGCCCACCTTCTCGCGCGATGAAAAAGGGCGTATCTGGCGCGTAGAAAAAGACTACGGCACACTTGTGGCCAAAGCCATGGCATGCCTCTCTCCCGGTGGATGGCTGCTCTGCACCACCAACTGCCGCAAGCTTTCTCATGCACAGTTCCGCCATCTTGTAGCCACAGGTGCCCCCGACGCACATCTCTCCTCTTCTCCCATGCCCTTCGACTTTAATGGGGAGGATTACCTCAAGACCATCTGGGTTAATGCGTGATGCTTCATTTTCACGCATACAGCCGCTCCCTATGATGACAATATATCGCTTAGCTCAGCGTGCGGGTTCAGTGTTCCGGCATCATGCGTGCTAACAGAATGCGTCTTTCATGCTCGCGTAAGTACCTGCGTACCCGTTTCTGTACCCACAATCATATCGCCCCGTTTCGCTCTACACAAGAAGTTTATTTTTGTATATCAATGACTTTCGCTCAAACTTCGCCCCATTTCGCCCTCCACCCGAACCTAAATTAGCATTGAGAATGCAGGGGTACCATACCCAATCCACAAGGAGGCGGGTTCAAAATCAGGCTCGCTTGGCAACTTGCTACCTCCCCTCGAATGGACAACTTTCCGCCTCTTTTCGCAAAAGACACTCCGGGACAATACATAAGAGCGTTTTTCCGCCTCGTTTCTGTAGCAGGCTTCATTTTCTCATTTTTTCAGCCACCACATCTTGGGGGCATTTTTTTCTGAAAGCTTCATTTGACCGCATATCTTGAGGTTTGAGCGACATGCCGCGGTGACACTTAATCAATGACTTTGCGCGTTGTGTCAGCATGAACGCACTTAGAATCTTTCTAAATAACACAGATAAGAAAATATACAATATGTAGTATGTTTTTCAAATCCTCTCACCTATATATAGTAAACAAAAAGATGTGTCAGAAAGAAAATTCTGCTTGCGTTGTGGAGAGAAATGTGCTAAATTCTGCGCTGTTCACCCAAACTGCAAGGACGCAGGCGGGAGGCACGGAGCTCCCGCCGCAAAGGGGCAACAGACAGACAATTTACTAAAAAAGACTCTCACGTCATGATTATCAAGCGCAACGGAAAACGCGAACGCTTCGAGGCCTACAAAGTTCAGCAGGCCATCGAGAAGGCATACCATGCCTCCCAGGAGGAATACAATCCTCTTGTCTATGCCAACGTACTGGATGCTCTCAAGAAAGAGGAGTATCTGCCTGTGGAGAAAGTACAAGACACGATTGAACGCGAACTGATGCGCGCGGGTGCCTTCGAGACAGCCCGTAACTTCATTAAATACCGCTTCCTGCACAAGTTGCAGCGCGAACAGATTGCCGGTGTATACCAGGGCAACACATGGGTAGACTGCAAGCAGACAATTGAGGAATATGTAGGCAACACAGACTGGCGCATTAAGGCCAATTCCAACACCACCTACTCCAACGCCGGCCTCGTGAACAATACAGCCGGCAAGGTGATTGCCAACTACTGGCTCGACCAGGTATATACCCCGGAAGAAGGGGCAGCCCACCGCAACGGCGACTACCACATTCACGACTTGGACTGTCTGACAGGCTACTGCGCCGGCTGGAGTCTCCGCAACCTGCTCAACGAAGGCTTTAACGGTGTACGCAGCCGCGTGAACAGCCGCCCGCCCAAGCACTTCCGTGAGGCATTGGGGCAGATGGCCAACTTCCTGGGCATTCTGCAGTCCGAGTGGGCCGGTGCACAGGCATTCAGCTCCTTTGACACCTATCTTTCCCCCTACCTCTTCAAGGATCAGCTGCCTTACAAGGCAGTGAAAAAGGCTCTGCGCAATTTTGTCTACAACCTCAACGTACCGTCCCGCTGGGGGCAAAGCCCCTTCACTAACGTGACGATTGACTGGACAGTACCCCGCGACCTGCGCGAGCAGAGCCCCTTCTCCGGCGGTGCACATATCTTTGAAGGCGTGCAGGATGAGAATCTGCTTGCCATTGCCCGCGAACGTGGTGTAGAAAGCCTCACTGCGCTTACCTACAAGCATTTCCAGCCGGAAATGAACGTCATCCAGCGAGCCTTCTACGAAGTGCTCACCGAGGGCGACAGCACCGGCCAGCCTTTCACCTTCCCCATCCCCACCGTCAACATCACGGAGGATTTCGACTGGGATGGCGAGAACGTACCGCTTCTCTTCGAGAATGCTGCCAAGATTGGTTCCTCCTATTTCCAGAACTTCATCGGTTCCCAGTACAAGTACGATGAGAACGGCAACCGCGTGATTGACGAGGAAGCATACAAACCGGATGCTGTGCGCTCCATGTGCTGCCGCCTGCAGCTGGATTTGCGCGAACTGCTCAAGCGCGGTGGCGGTCTCTTCGGCTCCGCCGAAATGACCGGTTCCATCGGTGTGGTAACTATCAACATGGCCCGTCTTGGCTATCTGTACAAGGGCAACAAGAACCTTATGTACAGCAAGCTCGGGGAGCTGATGGACCTGGCCAAGGATACCCTGGAAAAGAAGCGTGTGTTCATCAACACCCTCTACCAGCGCGGCCTGTACCCCTACACCAAGCGCTACCTGCCGCACCTGCGTAATCACTTCTCCACCATCGGCCTTAACGGCATCAACGAAATGCTGCGCAACTTCTCCGGCGACACGCTTAACACCGCCAACCCCGAGGGTATCGCCTTCGCCGAGGAGGTGCTGCACTTCATGCGTGAGCGCATTCGTGGCTACCAGGAGCAGACCGGCAACCTTTACAACCTGGAGGCAACCCCCGCAGAAGGTACCACCCACCGCTTCGCCCGCGAAGACCTCAAGCGTTACCCGGACATCATCCAGTCCGGTACCCCCGGCCACCGCTACTACACAAACAGCTCTCAGCTGCCGGCCGGCTACACGCACGACCTCTTCAAGGCTCTCAAGATGCAGGACAAACTGCAGTGCTGCTACACCGGTGGTACAGTGTTCCACATGTACATGAACGAGGCCATCTCCTCCCCGGAAGCCTGCCGCGACATCGTACGCAAGGTACTCACCAACTTCAAGATGCCCTACATCACCGTGACACCGCTCTTCTCCGTGTGCGACAAGCATGGCTACCTGAAGGGGCGTCACGATTACTGCCCGCTCTGCGACGAGGAGCTTATCGCCAAAGCCCGTGCCGAAGAGCAGCCCGAGCTTCCCCTCTTCTGATGTCTTGTGAATTGCAACAACATTAACACCTAACACGAACAGAAACACCATGGAATCCGAAGTAAAGCCGGTTGTAAAGACCGATGAGCAGATACTTGCCGAGCATGAGAACGAGCGCACCAAGTGCACCGTTTACACTCGCGTGATGGGCTACCACCGCCCGGTGGAAACCTTCAACGCAGGCAAGCAGGGCGAGTTCGAAGAGCGCGCCCACTTCCAGGAGCCCGGTTGCGGCTGCGGCTGCGACGCCATCCTTAAGTAAAACCTTCAATTTATTTAATTGCAGAGTCTCAGCCCTGCAACGGCATAAGATACAGCGCCAGCTCTATTCTGAGCCGTTGCAGGGTTTTGCTACCCCGCAGTATTCCGTCCATGTCCCATCGCCATCCGGTAGACATTACTCCGCTCACCTTCCTGGATTATCCACGAAAGGCAGCCTGCATCATGTGGTTCAGTGGGTGTAACCTGCGTTGCCCCTATTGCTACAACCCGGAGTTGGTGACGGAGAAAAACAATTCTCAGATGGATGAGATGGAGTTTCTGCGTGAGCGGGCGGGCTTTCTGGATGCTGTAGTACTCTCCGGTGGAGAAATCACCCTGCAACCGGGGCTGCCAGATTTGTGCCGCAAAATCAAGGACATGGGCTACCTGGTGAAAATTGATACCAACGGAAGCAATCCGCATGTGGTGGCAGAGCTTCTGGAGCATAAGCTCATCGACTATGTAGCCATGGACAACAAAATGCCCTCCACCCGCAGTTGGAAAATCCCGGGGGGTGAGTTTCTCTACAATCGTTTTTCCCAAAGTCTGGGGCTGCTGCAAGCCTCCGGGCTTCCCTACGAAATTCGCACCACAGTGCATCCGGATTTGCTGGATGAAGCGGACATTCTCCAGATGATACGCGAAGCCCACGCCCTGGGATACAATGGCACTTACTACCTGCAGTATTTCTTTACCGGGGTGCCTACCATCGGCAACATGCAGCCCCCCACCCGCCGTTACGACCGCGGCCTGCTCGACCACCATTCCCCCCTGCCCATCGGCTACCGCAATTTCCCGGAAGACAGGGGCAGATAAAAGGAGGAGCAGACGCCTCCGGCTTCACAACGGAGCTTTTACAACCTGGGGGCAGCGGCATTGAGCTGCATATTAATATCTTTCTGCTGCTGCTGAAGGGGTTTGAGGGTTGACTCCTGGTACGCCACCTTTTCCCGGGGTGCAGTGTAGAGACGACGGTAGGCAGCCACACGGCAGACAAGCAGATTCTCAATAGCTTCACCTACAGTGCGTTTGAGCTCCTCCTGCAGTGTAAGGGACAACAAGGAAATCTCGCGGCAGATGGTATGTGCAATAATCAGGTGCGCGATGGTACCCAGAACCCACACACCACCGGCCAGAGCCAATACCCCCAGTGCCAGAAAATCCAGCCCCAGGCCACCCAGCACACCGGCCACAAATAACAAAAAGCATATCAACGCACAACAGAGGCTCATCCACCACACATTGCTCTGGAATACCTTGCTGTATGCCGTGCGCAGTTTAAGTGCGGTAAAGGGGGCATAGAGAGAACGCC
This sequence comes from Akkermansia sp., assembly GCA_017415555.1. Classification (GTDB taxonomy): domain Bacteria; phylum Verrucomicrobiota; class Verrucomicrobiia; order Verrucomicrobiales; family Akkermansiaceae; genus Akkermansia. The sequence continues at coordinate 33,281 of JAFQGF010000051.1, read as the reverse complement.
CCATGCGCATGCGTAGCTCCTCCAGTTCATTTCTGAGCTCTTCTGCCGGAAACTCTCCGATTTCACATTCCAGGGACTTTTTCATGCGCGGGCGCACACTCTGCCAATGCCCCATGCAGGAAAGCACAAAGCTCATATCACTGTCCTCCTGGCGAGTCAGAATCTCATCCCTCAGCGTGCGGTAGTAGAACTTTTCCGTCCCCACGCCAAAGCCCTCCATGCGCAGAAGTGTCACAGGAGAGAAAACCCACCCCAGCGCCAGGCGAAGCTTCTGCAGTGTGGTGGGCAGAGCCTGCATGGCAGCTTCGGAGTAGGCCTCCACACACTGGCTGACCCCTGAGCGCTGACGCTCCAGGAAAGAATCGATTTCCTGCTCAATTCCGGCCAGGAAACCGCTATTAGTGCGAGCGGCATGCTCTCTGGCCACCAGCACAGAGCCCTGCCTGCGCACTAGCTCCTTGCCACACTCCACAAGATGACGAATAGCCGCGCGCACTCCATTAGGCCCGTCGAGTGCCTCCTGCACACGCAGAAGGAAGGTCTCCATGGCTGAAGCCCCACGATGCGGGCTCACGGAGTACAAGGGTAGCGGCGTACCGGTATAAGTACGAGAGTGCTCTTTCAGACGTTCCTTGAGAGACTGCTCCTCCCCGGCACTAAGCGTATCGGCATAGGAGAGTGCCACCAGGCAGGCAGGACGTCGCTCCTCCGGCAGAGATGCCAATACCGACCACACAGGAGAAGCCTCGGCAGAACGAGCATCCACAACAGCAATCACCACATCCGCTCCCTTCATGAGGCGGCGTATCGTTTCTGCCACACTTTCCACGGCGCAGTCGGCTGTGTCCACCAACTCCAGTCCGTCCAGCTGCTCCTGAACAATAAAGCGGGATGCAGTACTGTCGCCATCGGCAGCGCGATAACGCCAGCATACATAATCACCGGTAAGAGGAACAGATGCTACCAGAGGACACCCGGCCACAGCCGCCAGCAATGAGGACTTGCCGCACTTCTGCCCGCCGATTACCATAATACGGCGGTCGCGGTTCAATGCTTGCTCCGCGTTCTGAATAGGAACAATTAATTCATTAAGCGATTCATCATCAATCTCAGAGCACAACTCCACCGCCTTCTGCGCCCAATAACGCGCGCGGCTTTCTTCTGCTCTGAAACTACGACTCACCATGGCGGGCTTATTATACGGGCTTCTGCCCGCATTGTCCATCATAAAAAAAATGGAATTGTGTCACAAAAGAACATCCTTATTTCGGCAGCAATTCCACCACAAACATGTTCCCCAAAGCCAGCCACACAGGAAGAGTAAGGAAGGAACACAGGGTGGTGGAAAGCATTATCTGAGTCCCGACCTCAGGCCGTCCACCAAAACGCTTGGCTATGATAACCGGTATCACGGCACTGGGAATCGCACTCTGAATCACCATAATGCGCTTAATGAGCGGATCGACTGGCAGAGCCCAGGCTACAAGGAGAATTAAGGCAGGTGTGACAGCAAGGCGAGCCAGCAAGCCGGCACTGAGCAGGCGCGGCTGCCAGCTGAAATTGCGGGCGAGGTCGTACATGGAGCAGCCGAAAATGATGAGGCAGATGGGTGTGGCAATAGCACCAAGCATCTCCGTCGTCTTCATTACAGGTGCCACTGTCACATACTGACCGAAGCCACTCCAGGCAAGCAGCAGGGAAAAACACACAGCCAACAGCGGTCCCCGGAAGAGAGAGGCAAAGCTCAGATTGCCCAAGCCGCCGCACATGAGAATAACTCCCACACTCCACACAAAGAGCTCACAGCCCATATTGTGGATGAACAGCACCCCCATGCTGGGATCTCCCGGGGCGTGGAAGAGCATGTGCACGATGGGAATCACAAAAAAGGCATAATTCTGCACACCGGCCGTAAGGGTGAATGTACGCAGCCCTGTGCCGATACGCAGGCGAAGCATGCGAGCCACCAGCCAGGCCACCAGCACGCCAATACTCATTTCCACAAAGCCACAGGCTATCGCCTGACCGGAGAAAGCCAGTGTCGTAATACGGGCATCTGCCTCCAACACCATGTACTTCATGATGTTGTAGAAAATCAGACAGGGATAGCCCACATCCATGGCCAACCGGGTTATCACAGCATCATGCTGCGGCTCCACCACTTTTTTATGTCTCAGCCAGAATCCTATGGCGAAGAAGACAAAAACCGGGATGGTCGAAAGAAATGAGTTGAGGATAACCTGGAACATGCAGAGAGAGAATGAGCTCCGAAATGCGAAGGAAAGCGCCTAAGCGCTTTCCCTCCGGAATGTATCCGCCTCAATCGTTATTCTCCCAGCACACTGGCAAGCATGGTAGCCACGCCTTGGAATGCTGCGGAAACCATACTCTGACCGGGGTCCTTGAGAGCCACGGGAGCGCCCTCATCGCCGCAGGAGCGAGTCTCGATATCCAGCGGGATGCGTCCCAGAAGCGGCACGCCCAGCTTCTGAGCCTCGCGCTCGCCGCCACCTTCACCGAAGATGTTGTAGATAAGGCCATCGCTCGGGCAGACAAAGTAGCTCATATTCTCGATAATGCCGAGGATGGGAGTCTCCACACGCTGGAAAAGGCCCACGGCCTTGCGGGCATCGATGAGAGCCACCTCCTGGGGTGTTGTTACCACCACCACACCGGCCAGATCCACGGTCTGCACGATAGTCAGCTGGATATCGCCCGTGCCCGGGGGCATATCGAGGATGAGGAAATCGAGTCCGCCCCACTCCACGTCGCGCAGGAATTGCTGCACATATCGAGTGGCAAGCGGGCCACGCACAGCCACCGGGGAAGCTTCATCTATCATCAACCCCATGGAAAGCAATTTGACGCCGTGAGCCTCCACTGGCAGGAACTGCTCCTTCTCCGAACAGCCGGGGCGTTCCTTGGTGCCGAACATCAGCGCCATGGAGGGGCCGTAAATATCCAAATCCAGCAGGCCGGTCTTATATCCCAATCGAGACAGCGCTACGGCCAGGTTTGCAGAAACCGTGCTCTTACCCACACCACCCTTGCCGGAAGAAACAGCGATAACGTGCTTCACACCGGGCACACTGGACTTCCAGTCTGCGGGGTCATCGTTATTGGCCACCTTGTTGCTCTTGGGAGCATGGTGCTCGATATTCACATCCAGCTTTTTCACGCCGGGAAGCTCCTTCACGGTGGCCATTACGTTCTCGTAAATGAAACGAGGAACATCTGCATTCTTACTCTCAATCAACAGTTCAATGACAACAGCGCCCTCCGGAGAGACGGTGATATCCTTCACAAGGCCAAAGGAAACAATATCACGGCTGAAACCGGGGTACTTAACCGTAGTGAGAGCAGCACGGATAAGTGCGGGAGATAATTCGGGTTGACTCATATTGGTAATAATCAGTTATGCTTTCTTTTTGAAAAGTTTCCAAGGTGTAATAATGCTGTGAACAGTAACAGCAAAGGCCGTGCAGGACCAGCGGAAGGCACACACCAGCGGTCGCAGTGCCGTATGCAGCCCGGCATATTTCTCATAGCAGATACTCAGCGCCACAATGGCTACAATAATTGCAAACTTGGGAGCTACGGACATGTGCCAGTGGATTCCCCAGCCGCTCTCCAGCACCAGAGAAACCGTCATCACAAAGCCAACAAAACCCACCAGCACAAAGGCAACATGCCCCAGAATGGGATGACGGGCAATGATGTCGATGCACCATCCGGCCACAATTCGCAGTGCTGCGATACCGATGAACACACCCAAACATACCACCCAGATGTGCAGCTCTACAGGAATTCCCTTAGAACCGGCCACCACACCCACGGCGGCTACCACATTATCCAGGGAAAGGGAAAGATCCATCAGCTCGATGCTGCATATCGTAGCCAGGAAGCCCTTACCGGCGGTCTTGGCGGCAGCGGAGGCAGCATCCTCATGAGCCGCCAGGTTTTTCTTGTACTGCAGGTGGTCGCATGCAAGGTATATCAAGTAAATGGCACCGAACCATTTCACCCATTCATTGTGCATGAGCCAGGAAACCAGAGCCAATGCAATACCACGGAACAGATAAGCACCTATCAGCCCCCAGCGCAAAGCGGCTTTCTGCTGGTGTTTGGGAAGATGTGACGCCATGGCTGCAATACCCAAGGCATTGTCCACGGACAACAGGCCTTCGATAAGCACAAGACTCACAATAACCATTCCGGCATCCATCAGAAATAGACTCCAATTCTGGGACACAAAATCCAAGGCAGTCTGTAAATCAGCAATAGGCATGCGCCGAGACTACCACATTTCCCCCGTGATTGCAAGCTCAACGTCTGACTTTTTCAACATACCGCGCCACACTTTGCTTGCCAGCGATGGATTTTTGTTCTATAATACACGGCGCATGAAACACATACTCGTCACAGGTGGGACTGGATTCATCGGGGCAAACCTCTGCCATCGCCTCATACAGGAGGGGCACCGCGTCATCTGCCTGGACAATAACTACACCGGCTCGCTTGGCAATGTGCAGGACTTGCTTGTCCACCCCAATTTTACCTTCGTGGAGCACGATGTCACCGAGCCATGGGACACAGAGGAACCGCTGGAGCGCATCTACAACCTGGCCTGCCCGGCATCTCCCCCGCACTATCAGGGCAAACATTCTATCTTCACCACCCGCACCTGCGTGCTGGGTGCCATCAACATGCTGGAGCTGGCTAAACGCAAGGGTGCCCGCATTCTCCAGACGTCCACCTCAGAGGTATACGGCGAGCCGCAGGTGCATCCCCAGCCGGAGGGGTATCGCGGAAACGTAAACCCCATCGGCATCCGCGCCTGCTATGATGAGGGTAAGCGCTGCGCAGAAAGCCTCTTCTTCGATTATCACCGACACGAGGGGGTAGATATTCGAGTCATCCGCATCTTCAACACCTACGGCCCGTATATGAACCCGGAAGACGGGCGGGTCGTGTCCAACTTTATCTGCCAGGCACTGCGCGGGGAGAATATCACAATCTATGGCGAGGGGCAGCAGACACGCTCCTTCCAGTACATTGATGACCTCATTGAAGGTATGGTGCGCATGATGGAAAATGAAAAAGGCTTCATCGGCCCCGTCAATATCGGCAATCCGGGAGAATTCACCATCCGTCAGCTGGCAGACATGGTACTTAGCAAAATCTCCACCGGCAGCACACTGGTACACCGCCCCCTGCCCGCTGACGATCCGACCCAGCGGCGTCCGGAAATTACTCTGGCGCATGAGAAGCTGGGGTGGGCTCCGAAGATAAATCTGGATAACGGGCTGGAGAGAACAATAGACTATTTCCGTTCAAAACTCGGGATGAAAGCCTAATTTCGCCTTGACAAAACGGAGGTCGAGTGGTAGTCTCTGCGCATGTCAAATCCGGATTTGATTCAGGAAATAGAGCAGCTCAGAAAAGAGCGTAATGCTGTTATTCTGGCGCACAGCTATCAGCGCCCCGAGATTCAGGATATAGCGGACTTTGTAGGTGATTCGCTGGCACTGGCACGCAAGGCTCAGGAAGCGGAGTGCGATGTCATCGTATTCTGCGGCGTGCATTTCATGGCAGAGACCGCCTGCATTCTCAATCCCACGCGCACCGTACTGCTGCCCGATTTGAATGCAGCCTGCTCACTGGAGCAAAGCTGCCCTGCAGAGGAGCTGGCTGCATTCCTGGAAGAAAATAAGGACAAAAATTACTATGTCGTTGCCTATGTAAACTGCTCCATCGGCGTCAAAGCCCTGGCGGATGTCATCGTTACCAGCGGCAACTCTCAGCGCATCATTGAGACAGCCCCCACAGACCGCCCCATTCTTTTTGTGCCCGACCGGAACCTGGGTGCCTGGACAGCTCGCAAGGTGGGACGCGAAATGACGCTCTGGAACGGCGCCTGCCATGTACACGAACAGTTTACACGAGATAAAGTTTTGGAAGTAAAAGCCTTGCACCCGGATGCCCCCATCGTCTGCCATCCGGAGTGTCAGGAACCTATTCGTCTGCTGGCAGACCACATCTGCTCCACAGAGAAAATGATTCCCTACTGCCGGGAGAGCGCGGCGGAACGCTTCATCATTGTTACAGAAAGCGGCATCCTGCACCGTCTCCGTAAGTTGGTGCCCGGCAAGGAGTTCATCGGAGTCGGCACAGAAAAATGCTCCTGCGCCGAGTGCGAGTACATGAAGCTCAATACGCTGGCAAAAATTCGCGACTGCCTTCGCAACATGTCGCCGGAGGTGCGTGTACCCGAAGAGCTGCGCCGGCGCGCCGAAAAGCCGCTGTTGCGTATGCTGGAGCTCTCCATGTAAACCTGCATGGACATTACCCCCCATATTCTCGCTCGCGGAGGCTGGATATCCATGGCAGAGTTCATGGAACTGGCTCTCTATGATGAAACGAGCGGTTACTACAGCCGGAATATTTCCAACATCGGTTTCCGGGGCGATTTTTCCACCTCTGCCACCATGTGCGACCTTCTGGCCCGCCGCATCGTACAGCAGTGGAGAGAAAGTTGCAAGATGCATCACCGGCGCCTGCCGCTCATAGAAATCGGCGGCGGCAATGGCGATTTGGCTATGGCTGTCTGCCGCAACATGACGCTCTGGGAACGAATATTCTCCCGTTACATCATGGTGGACCGTTCTCAGGCTCTGCGCAACCTCCAGGGCTTAGTCGCCGGACACTCCGTCACCGTGCTCAGCAGCGTGGAAAAAGCGCTTAAAAAGGTCGATGGGAATGCCTTTATCTTCAGCAACGAGCTGCCGGATGCCTTCCCTGCCCGCCAATTTGTATACCAGAGCGGTGAATGGCTCGAACTGGGGCTGGCTCTGGTGGATGGCAAAATAGAACGCCAGGCGGCTCGCAGTCCACTGCCGGCCTCTTCCGCATTTGAGAAATGGGCACAGGAAGGACAGATTATCGAGGTGCACGAGAGTTACTTTGCCTGGTATGCCGAATGGCAGAAACACTGGCACTGCGGCACCATGCTGACCATTGACTACGGACAGACTAACGACAAGCTGTACTACCGCCGCCCGCAAGGCAGCCTGCGCGGATATAAGGCACATACCCTTCTGAGCGCCGATGAGCTGCCACCCTTTGCCGGGCACTGCGATATCACCTGTGACGTGAACTTCACCGACCTCATGAGCCTGGCTCGTGGATGCACCGGCGATGTGGTGCAATATATGAGCCAGCGGGATTTCCTGCTACCGCTGGCAGATGAGAGCATACCGGAGGAAGCCCACCTGATAGCTGTGCCCGGAGCCGGCAATTATTTTAACGTTCTGCTGCAACACCGTTTCAATGCCTGAACCACTCTGCATAAATGGGGAATGGGTTACCCCCTCCAATTTTAACCTCTGGCGTTCAGGCAAAAGCGGCTTCGATGCCACGCTAGGTGATTTCCTGCAGGAATGGTACAATGACTGCCCCTACATGCAGCTGCACACAAGCGGCTCCACGGGCTCTCCGCAGCTTATCCGGGCCACCAAAGAGGCCATGCGAGCCAGTGCCCGCATGAGCTGCAAGGTATTTGGGCTTACCCGTAACAGCAGCTTTCTGCTCAGCCTGCCACTGCAATACATCGCTGGCAAAATGATGGTAGTGCGTGCCTTGGTGAGCGGTGCTGAGATACTGCCGACAGAGCCGACTTCCACCCCACTGGCGAAGTTGCACCAGCATGTAGACTTTGCCCCACTGGTACCCATGCAAGCGGCTACGACTCTGCGCCAACCCGGTGGCAGAGAGCAGTTGGAGAGGGCTCGCTGCATCCTGCTGGGCGGCGGCTTTATTGATACAGCACTGGAGCAGGAACTGCAGGAGGTGAACTCTGCTGTTTTCGCCTCCTACGGCATGACGGAAACCCTGTCCCACATTGCCCTGCGCCGAGTAAATGGTCCGGAGCGTTCGCTTGCCTATACTCCGTTGCCCGGGGTACATGTTCGCCTTTCTGCACAGGGCACCCTCTGCATTTCAGCCACCCATCTGGGCATTGAGGAAATGGAAACAAACGACTTGGCAGAAATTGCTGCCGATGGCAGCTTCCGTATCCTGGGACGGCGCGATTCTGTCATCAATAGCGGAGGCATCAAAATTCAGGCGGAAGAAGTGGAGCAGCAGCTCACAGCAGCCACCGGGCTCTCGCTTCTCGTGGGGGCCGTGCCGGATGCCCTCCTAGGCCAATGTGCAGCCCTCCTCTGGGAAGGCCCATTACAGGCAGAAGATGCGCTGCGTCACGCCATTTCCACCCTACCACCATACCATCGCCCGCGCATCGTCCGGCATGTGGACAGCCTGCCCCGCACGGCAAGCGGCAAAATCAGGCGTGGCGCTGTTTTTGCCGGATAGCAGAAACAACCACTTTCTTCGGAAGCTTCTCGGTAGTTCTTCCTTTCCTGAGCCGCACCAGCGTTATGCCAGCACCCATAATCCACAGGCAATCAGCACTACCCACAGCCCCAGATACACACAGCACAACATAGTCGGAGACTTTCTCCGCCACAGCAGCAGAGCATACCCCACCCAGGATAACAACGAAACAATCAGTGCCGCCCCATACACATAAAACCACACGGCACAAAAATGCACGGCTTTCTCATTCCCGCTGTGGTATGATGCCTGCCACAGATAATACGCCGCCATGTACCAGGAGTATAGGGAGCCAAGAAGAAGTAGTATGGGTGCCAGCACGTTCATTCCTGTTGTTCTACCACACACGCACAGGGATTGCAAGAGCAAAGTACGATCCTCGGCAGCATAAATAAGGGCGCCCCGGAACAAGAAATCGGCTCGCCGGCGATGGTGCAGACGAGCCGATGAAAGTTATACTCAGAAGCCTATCAGGGCATGGGGAAAGACTTATTGAAAGCGCTCACCTCTGCGCGCAGAGCGTCGTATGCGCCTTCTGTCTCATGAACCTTCTGTCCGGCAAGGATACCAAGGCAGCGGGCAATGAACTCAGCCACCTGGCGCACATCTTCCTCCTTCATGCCACGGGTTGTCACGGCGGGGGTACCGATGCGGATACCGCTGGGCTTGGCGGTTGTTCCCTTGTCGTAGGGGATGGCATTCTTGTTGACGGTGATACCCACCTTGTCCAGAGCCACCTGAGCCTCGGCACCATTCAGCCCCTTCACGCTCAGGTCCACCAGGAAGCAGTGATTATCCGTGCCGCCGGCTACGATGCGGAAACCACGGCGAGCCAGCTCAGCAGCCATAGCCTTTGAGTTCTTGACCACCTGGGCAGCGTACTCCTTGAACTCCGGCTTAAGAGCCTCACCCAAGCAAGCAGCCTTGGCAGCAATCACATGCATGAGGGGGCCACCCTGCAGCCCCGGGAAGGTGGCACTATTGAGCTTCTTGGCCCACTTCTCCTTGCAGAGAACCATACCACCACGAGGCCCACGCAGACTCTTGTGCGTGGTAGTGGATACAAAGTCTGCATAGGGCACCGGGGACGGATGAGCGCCGCCGGCTACAAGACCGGCAATGTGAGCCATATCCACAAACATGATGGCACCCACCTCGTCGCAGATTTCGCGAATACGCTTAAAGTCGATGGTACGGGAGTAGGCAGAAGCACCGGCCAGAATAAGGGCGGGCTTGCACTCGCGAGCTTTCGCAGCCATATCATCGTAGTCAATGCACTCCGTCTCGGGGTTTACACCATAGTGAACGACATTGTACTGCTTGCCGGAAAAATTGGCAAAGAAGCCGTGGGAAAGATGCCCGCCGCAGGCAAGGTCCATCGTCAGGATAGTATCACCGGGGTTGATGCAGGCGTGGTACACGCTCATATTGGCCTGGGAACCAGAGTGAGCCTGGACATTGGCAAAATCACAGCCAAAGAGAGCCTTGGCGCGGTCGATTGCCAGCTGCTCCACCTTGTCCACCACCTCGCAACCGCCGTACCAGCGCTTGTCGGGGTAACCCTCAGCGTACTTATTGGTAAGCACGGATCCCTGAGCCTCCATCACGGAGCGAGAGGCGAAGTTCTCAGAGGCAATCAGTTCGATATTGTTGCGCTGGCGATTGTGCTCCTCCTCAATGTACTGGGCAAGTTCGGGGTCAGATGTCGCAAGCGGAGAGCCGGAAGACTTGGCAAGACGTCGGGCATGGCGCCCACCTTCGAACTCGCTGTCCAACCAGGTGTGCAACAGGTCATCAATATCATCCGGTGTCACGAAAGCGGAAGCAATGCAGATAACATTGGAATCGTTGTGCTGGCGGGAAAGCGCGGCCACCTGCGGAGTGCGGGTCAGCGTAGCACGAATTCCGGGCCAGCGATTGGCGGCAATGCTCATACCCAGCCCGGAGAAGCAAATCAGAATACCACGGTCTGCGCGCCCCTCTGTCACACGCTTGCAGACCTCATTGGCATAGTCTGAATAGTCGCAGGATTCCTTGGTGTGAGTACCTACATCCTCTACCGTGTACCCCCAGTTTGTGAGGATTTCCACAGCAACTTCCTTCAGATCCACGCCCTTGTGGTCTGAACCGATAGCAATGCGAAGGTTGGTGTTCATACGAGTGAATTACGCCTGACGGGCGACATTCTACCATAGTCCCCCTTCTTTATCAAGCGTTATTTTCCGCACGGCACACAACTGTTGCGTCAGTAAGGCTCCGGTGCAAAGTTCAGTCCTCGTGCTGCAGAGCCTCACGAAGAGAGGCGGACCCGAAACAGGGGGGACTTACCTCGCCCTCGAGGTAATGCGAAATGCGATCCATAATATGAACCAGCACCTCCAGCTCCGGGGAGAAAAGGAAAAAATCCTCCTCGTAGGAACGGCTCAGCCCGGACTGTCTAGCTATGGCGTGCATCTTTTCCCGAATGCGTTGCAACTGGCGAGCTGCAACATCTGCACTGGCTCGATCCTGCACCTGCGACACCACTGCGACCCACTGCTGCATAAGGGGGAGAGCCTGTTCTGTCACCTGCATCACGGCCGGAATAGCAGTGGGATCCACCTGCATATCCATGTTCTCCAGAACATCACGTACGGCCAGTAGTCCCTCCACCAGTTGTTCGGAGTTATAGTAATCGGCATCTCGCAGGGCAAGACGCCCCCATGCTTGCAACAGCCGAGATGTGTGCTTACGCGTGCCGCTGAGATAGCGCAGGCGCAACTCGCGGCGGATAGAATCCGTCCCCGGGAACTGAAGAGAGGCAAACTTCTCAGCACTGGAGCTCATGAAGGGAGCAAAGGAAAAAAGCTGTTCTGCTGCGGCATCAGCCGAGGTCTTATCATGCACCCCTTCCAGCAGACTCGCCAGGTCATCTATGGCCTGCCACATCTGATTAAAGGTGGAAAGGAACGGCTCCACAGCAGTCAGTTCCTCCTCCGAAGGCGGCGTAATAAACGGGCGCATAACCTGCTGCAGCGCCTTGGAACCAAAACAGGAAGTTGCACGCAGCAACAGCAAATCATACGGCTCCACCTTAAGCTGCGCCACACCCTCACGCTCGATAATTCGCTGAATACGAGGAGACGCGGCCTCTGCCCCGGCATGGTCGGCTACATACATGAGAATGGGAGTAAGCGAGACAGACTCCTGCGGAGCTGCCGCCAGAACTCCGGAACATATCAATGCGGAAAGAGAGAGAAGTGTTTTCATCTAAAGAAAAAAGGTTTAAGGTATCGGGTGGCCGAACTCTTCAAGCAGATTGAGCACTGCTTCATGGAGTTGCGGACAGGCCCAGTCGTCGTGCAAAGGTTGAGATGAAGCCCCATATTGCAACAGAAGTCGCACCCCGGCCAAGGCTTCTTCTGCCTCATCTGGGGATTCATACACGGCGAGACTCTGCAGCAGAAGAGCCAGCGGAGTAAGCTTATAATCATCGGAATCAGGAGCTGCCGGCAGCAAATCCGGCTGCGCACCCAGCGCCAGGAGGCATTGCATAGCCTTCAATTCTTGATTCTCTGCGGCCAGCTGCAGATATGTAGCGTGGGCTCGGGTGTCGTTCACATTCAGTTTTTCCTCTTTTGACAAGCGCTCGAAAACGGGCAGAGCCACGCCATGCGTCACACAGACATCCAGCGGCAAGCAAAGGTGTTTACCAGCATTCTGCCAGAGCTCGAGCGGCATGCCATGCTGCAGCAGCCACTCCAGCGTAGCAGACTCATCATCAGCCAGAGCCACAGATTCCCAGAGAGCACAATCTGCACGTACCTCCGCGCCTTTGCTACGGAGCCAATCCGCCTGGGCCAGAACCTCTGCCGTGGGTCGGCTCTGCATATTGGAAAGCACATTGCTCAGTAGTGTATACCCGGAAGGCAAGGCTTGATTCACCGGAAACCCCTTCTCTACAAAGAGCTGCATGGCAGCCCACTGAGCCATCTCAGCCGAGGCAAAAACAAGAGCCTGCAGGTCAGAGTCTTTCTCCTTCAGTAATCGGCCGGCAGACTCCTCCGGGGCCAATACGAAATTCCGCAGGGCATCATCCGCCTTGCGGGCATGTGGCATGGTATAGGAGTCCCGCCTCATCGCCCTGACAAAAGACTCCGGGTCAAGAGCATTTCCAAGTTCGTCGCAGTACAGCCCCTCAATATCCGTGAAGGTGTCGTTATCGAAGCGAACAGCATGTTCCAGCTGCTGCATGGCCGCCCGCTGCGGAGCCGACCAATGCTGTGCAAAGACTAATTCCCCACGCAGCAGCCAGCCATAGTTTCCCCACACATTGATTGCATGCAACAACGCCATAACCAGTAACAGCAAGCTGTAGGTAAACATCATACCGTACGCCGCTATGCACAGAAAGGTGCGCAGCGGGCCATGTTCCCGGTTCTGGTAAAGGCGCTCGTTCATCCCGTATCCACACTCTACCACAATATTCTGGCGTTGACAAGCTTTCACTTCATTTTCCGGGCCAGGAAACCTGCAGCCACTACTGCCAGACCACCTGTCAGGAAAACGGCCTGCGGCCCGCCGGAATATGTCCAGATGATACCGCCCACAATACCATAGGCAATGGAGGCGATGTGATTAATCGCAATACCGGTATAGATACAGGGTGTAATATCGCTGCGGCGGTCACCACAGATGCGGGCAATGTAGGTAGTGCGCGCCATGCCGAGGTCGAACAACACCTTATCCAGCACAAAGCAGCCCCCCACCACCGCCACAGCCCAGTGCGCCGGCAGCAGACCCGGGGCAAAAGCATAAGCCAGGCAGAGCACGGAGAGCGCAATGCTGTCGAAAATCGTAACGCGTTTTTCACCAAAACGCTTGATACTACGGCCAATAAGCGGCTGAGTAAAAAGACCGATAACACCGGCGCAAAGCATAATCTCACCAATTCGGGAGGGTGACTGTTGCAGAGTATTGACCATAAGCCAATAGCCGAAGGTAATGTAGAGTTGTTTACGGATACCGTGCAGTGTTTCGATGCCGTAGTACACAGCGTATTCCCGGCGCAGAATGAAGTTCTCCCTCACACTTTTACGGCGCGGAAACTCCGGCGTGCGTATGCAGAAAAGAAGAAGAGAAGCCACCAGGAAAATACAGATAATGAGGGCGTAGTCCCAGGCGAAATTGTGATTGAACTTCCACTTGAGCCAGATAAAGAGAGCCCCCAACAATGTAGCGGCCGTACCAAGCGCACGCATCTGCCCCAGGCGCAGGCTGCGGTTCTCCGGGCGGGCGGTATGCATCACGATGGAATCTACCGTTCCCATCAGGATATGCAGTCCCAGGCTGGCGGTGAGCACACAAAGGCTCAGCTCCCACAGACTGGTGTTGGCATCCAGATGCATCATGAAAAAAGTACCTATGGCAGCCAGCAAAACAGACACCGCTGCCAGACGTACCTCGTTCAGAAAGAAGAGCGCTCCCATCACCAGCAGACTGAGCACACCCGGCAACTCGCGTGGTAGCTCCAGAAAGCCACGCTGTCCTGCGTCCAGATGCAGCACATCGCTCAGGAAATTGCTGAAGAGCAAATCATACACACCAGCCCCCAGCTGTGCCAGAAACAATGCCGCCAGAACGGCAACCATAACTCTGCGTATTCTCGGTGCCTTTGTCATAGCGCCGCACAGCTTAATACAGGCCAACACATATTGCAAGCCCAATCTCAGGAGAAACACATTTGAAAGGCCTTACCCTGGCGAAAGAATAGAGGGAGATAAATTGAAATTGGGCGGGGTGTTGCGAGCCGTCAGGCTAGCCTAATTCAAGAGCCTCGCCGAACGGCGAGGCGGCATAAAATAGCCACGGGTGGAGTGAGCAACGCGAACGAAACCCATGGGAAAGGCAAAAAAACAAAGAGAACCCCACCGGATGGTGGGGTGGCATAAAGCGACGCTACATATTGAAGCCTGGGCATTATGCCACCCCTCCTTGCGTCGGGGTTCCAATATTTATACGTCTCTACCCCAGGGCTGAAGCCCTGGGCTACCATATGCCGCCTCGCCATGCGGCGAGGCTCTTGAATTAGGCTCGTCTGAAGGCTCGCATTACTTCGCCCAATTTCAATTTGTCTCACGGCTGTTACGGATGAGGAAGGCGGACCACACCGCCGCAGCCAGGCCGACAATGGCGAGTCCCCATTGAACAAAAGGATGGAAACAGAATTCCTGCCAGAGGGCTAATTGGAACGCCAAGGAAGCCCCGGCAATAAGCACAATCAGCTGTACAAGCGTACGCCAAAAAGGACGCCGATGCAGCCCAAAGGACTCCCACATCCGCAGCATCAACACGCCAGCAGCCAATAAAAGCGGAGCTGCCACCGCACCAAAATAGGCCAGCCCCCTGGCATGGGCACGCCCCCGCCCCGACTTACGAGGAGGGAATGATGCTTCATGCTCATACACCCCGGCCCAGCCGTTGTCCCTCTCCACCAACAACACACCATCCTCCACCTTGCCGCGTATGTAAAAGAGTGTACCGGATGGAGAATAGCGCACGTTCAACTCTGTATCACCGGTACAGAGGTTCCAATCCGTCACAACGGCAGGGTCCCGATAGCGCTCGGCCAGCACATAGCTCATCTTGTATGGGTGTTCCCGCAGCATGGGCCGAATCCGCTCCGGGATTTGCATTTTTTCCAGAGGAACAGAACGCACACCGGGAATCTCCTCATGACGAAGCTCTACCGGCATGCTGTCCGGGTTGTCGCCCTCTGCCGCCACGCAGCGCAGCTGCCCGGCCTGCATGGAAGCAGCCATGCCCAAATCCCGAATTTTCCTGTAGGGAGCTCCCCAGCTCGTCAAGCAGAGTGCATTTTCTTGCACGCCAAATACGGGTAACTCCAGAACCTCGTCCGTCAGCAAGCGCACACGCAACTGCACCGGTTCCCCCTCGCAGGCACGAAGCTCGCTGATAGTGGAGGGGTACCTGAAAGGCGGCATCTCCTGACCATCCCCCAGAAAAACCATCATGAGCACAGTCAGAAAAATCCCCAATGCACCACCGCCGAACATCAGCAGACCACAGGTAACTGCACTTCGCTTCATCGAAAGAGATAACATCATTAATCGTTAGAGTGCAATTTCCTCCCCTGCGTTCAATCTTTTGGCTTGACGCTTCATACTTTGCAGGCTACCATAAGACATAGCACATGAAACGCATTCTCTCCGCTCTCATTTTCTCCTTATCGGCAACTGCAACAGATGAGGCCGATTTCAGCAAACTCGATCCCGGCACCTATTCGGACGTGCCTTACATCCGCCACGAGGCGCAGGACGACACCGTCCTGCCCGCCGCCTATGTGAAGCAACGCCTGGAGGTGCTGCGTGGTGTGCATGACACCCTGAGTGCAAAAGCCGCTGTAGCCATACTCCGCACACTCAGTCCGAAAGCTGCGGCACAGGAGCCACCGGAGACAACCCCCATCAATGTCCTGCAAATGGGCATAGCTGAGGAACTGAACCGCCTGCGCGATGTCCATTTCTACGGAGCCGCAGCGCTGGCAGAGTATCTGAACTTCCGTGCAGAAGATGCTCTCATCCCCCTACCGGCCACCCCAGAGCTGCGCCAGCAACTGACGAAGGAAATTCTGACAAATGCAGAACACCGCCCCGGCTTAAATGTGGTAAGCGGCGGTCCCGGATTCGGGAAAGATTCCGCCTGGATTGTCCATGTGACAGACAAACAGGCGTGTTACGAATCGGCCTTCTCTGCGGCCACTGAAGGTCTGGACTCCTGGGAGGACTCCGCCCAGCGCATGGAGGTGGACGGAGAGCGCCGCTATATTGTCTTCACCATCACCCTCCTGCGCCACGAACAGCGCTACAAGGTCGAGCAGTGGTGCGACATCACTGCAGCCAGAAAAGTTTACACTCAGGAAGAACAACAACAGGCCATGCAGCATATCGTGAGTAATCTCAGGCAGATGCAGCAGCTCATGGTAAGCATTACAGACAAAGAATCTGCCGATGCCGCCGTTCCGCAAATGGCCGACCTCATCCGCGCCATCCCCGCCCTGCGCGAAATTGCCGAGACTCAGAATACCGAGACCTCGCTCATGAACAATCTCTCCCCGGAGTTCGACTACACGGCATTCCGCGCCGCTATCAAGCGCCACCACGAACAGGGGTGCTACGGCTCCGAAGCTCTCCAAGCTTTCCTCCGAAACTTGGTGGGCAACATGAAATAGTCATCAACCCTCCGCAAAGTAATCACTGCGTGTCGCACTGACATGGTTTAGGCTTGACAAGGCGGGGGTAATTTTTGCTTACTATAGAGTAAGCGAAGCGCCTGCGGCGCCTGTACATTTTCTCAAATATCTCATCCGTTTTCATCGTATGTCAAAAACTCTCATCATCGCAGAGAAGCCCAGTGTAGCGGGAGACCTGGCCCGAGTGCTGGGTAAAAAGACAGGTAAATTCAGGAAGGACGACAGCAGCGGCAGCTATGTGAATGATACGCTCATCATCACCTCTGCCGTAGGTCACCTGGTAGAGCAGAAGAAACCGCAGACGGAAGATGGCAAGAGCCTACCGTGGAAGATGGACTACCTGCCCGTAATGCCAAAAAGCATGGAGCTGGAGCCTATTGCCAAGTCTGCTGACCGCCTCAGGAAAGTGCTGAAACTGGCTCGCAGCAAGGAAGTGACAGCCCTGGTGAATGCATGCGATGCCGGGCGCGAAGGGGAGCTGATTTTCCGCAACATCATCCGCTATGGCAAGATAAAAAAACCGCTGAGCCGCCTGTGGATGCAAAGCATGACGGATGATGCCATTCTGGATGCCTGGAATACGCTGAAGAGTGACGCCTCAATGGCACACCTGGCGGATGCGGCAGTGTGCCGCTCGGAGTCCGACTGGCTTGTGGGCCTCAACAGCACACGAGCCCTCACCGTGCTGCAGTCCGCAGCCGGCGGCTTCAACATCACCCCCACAGGACGCGTACAGACTCCCACACTGGCCCTGCTTGCCGCTCGCCAGAAGGAAATCCTTTCCTTCGTGCCGGAGACTTATCACGAGGTGCGCGCCACCTTCAAGGCGCAAAGCGGCAGCTACGAGGGGCGCTGGTACGACCCGGAATGGAAGAAAAACGAAAATGCACTGCAGCGCACCAAAGAGCGACTGTGGGACGCCGAAACAGCAGCGGCCATTGCCAAACGTTGCGCCGGGCGCCAAGCCGAGGTGAGGGAGACGAAAAAGCCGGTCTCGCAGCCGGCGCCCCTGCTTTTCGACCTGACGTCCTTACAGAAGGAGGCCAGCAACCGCTTCGGCTTCTCAGCCAGCCGAACCTTGCAGATAGCCCAGGAATGTTACGAAAAGCACAAGGTGCTTACCTATCCGCGTACAGACTCCAAGTTCCTGCCGAATGATTATCTGAAGATAGCTACGCGGACCGTGGCAGCCATTGGTGAGCATCTGCCGGAGATGTCCCCCTTTGCCGCAGATATTCTGGACAACCACCGTATACGCCCCAGCAAGCGCGTATTTGACAGCAGCAAGGTGAGCGACCACTTCGCCATCATCCCCACCGGTAAATTCATCAACCTGAGCGGCGATGCTGCCAAAATCTTCAATCTCGTTGTGCAGCGTTTCCTGGGTGTGTTCCTGCCCAATGCCGAATACGAAGACACCGACCGCACCAGCATCGTGAGCAGCCCCGGTGCGAAGGATTATTTCTATACACACGGAAGAGTACTGCTGAAAGCCGGCTGGAAAGCTCTCTATAACAACCCGGAGCGCAAGAAAAAAGACGAACTCTGCGCCATTGCACCCGGGGAGAAAGTGCTCACCGAGAAGGCTCAGGCCATGGAAGACCGCACCAAGGCACCGGCCGCCTACACGGAAGCCACTCTGCTGACAGCCATGGAAACGGCCGGTAAACTGGTGGAGGACGAGGAACTGGCCTACGCCATGAAAGAGCGTGGACTGGGAACACCTGCTACGCGCGCAGCCATTATTGAAGGGCTGCTTACCCAGGAATACATTGCCCGTGACGGCAAAGACCTGGTAGCCACACGCCGCGGCATGGATCTCATTGACCTGCTCTGCAAGATTGGCCTGAGCACCCTTTCCAGCCCGGAACTCACCGGCGAATGGGAATACCGCCTTAAGCTCATGGAAAACGGCAAACTGGGACGCGATACCTTCATGAAAGACATCCGCACCTACACAGCCGACATTGTAGAAGCCGTGCGCGACTATATGCAGAACGGAAAGAACCCGGATTTGCAGATACCCTGCCCGGCCTGCGGTCATGGCAAGCTCAGCAGCCGTGTTGATGCCGTGTCCTGTACCTCCTGCAAGTTCCGACTGCGCCGCGTGCATGCCGGGCTGGGTCTGAGCGACGAGCGGATGGCGGAGCTCATCAGCAAGCGCGAGCTACCGGTCATGGAAGGCTTCCGCTCCAAATTCGGCAAGCCATTCAAGGCCGGGCTGCGCCTGCTGTCCCCGGAGAAAGAAGGAGGCGCATGGAAGACGGAGTTTTTCTTTGATGATGACAAAAACAACGACGCCGCCCCCACTCAGGGTATCCAGAACAGCTTGGGCAAAGTGCTGGTGAAAGACCAGGGAGAACTCGACCTACAGGAGAATGACAAGCAGTGGAGTGTGCCCGATTTTCGCCAGAGCGGCAGCAAAACAGGATTCACCATGTCCAAGACGATACTGGGCAAAGATATCGACATTGAGCAGCTGTACCGTGTGCTGGCAGAGGGTAAAAGCGAGCTCATCACCGGCTTCGTCTCCCAGCGAACCAACCGTGCTTTCGATGCCTACCTCGTGCTGGACGCCCGCAAGGGTACAGTCGCCTTCGAATTCCCGCCTCGCGAACCCCGTAAGAAGGACAGCAAGCCCACCGCAGACAAAAAGTTCACCGCGGCGGATGCCACTGCGCAGGACCTCAGCAAGGCCACACGCCATGGCACCATCAAGGTGAAGGGTAAAGCGGAATACGAGTTATTGGAAACCGAGGAAGCCTGGCACGTGGATGGTCTGACCTACGGTAAAAACCGTAAGCCTATGGTGGTGCCCAAAGTCATGTGTGGCATTACCTTGGGAGCAGAGGTTGTCTCCCGCCTGCTCACCAAGGGTAAGACAGAGCTCATTAAGGACTTCGTAAGCCACAAGAGCGGCAAGAAGTTCGATGCATACCTGGTATTCACCCCCACCACCGGGCGCATTTCCTACGAGTTCCCGCCCCGCAAGTAAGTCGGCATGTTCTCCGTTCTTCGCATTTTTGCCAGGGCAGACCGCTTTACCATTGGCATCATCATCAGTGTGCTGCTGGGACTGTTACTGCCCTGCACGGGTGCGGTGGCAGAGATGTTTGATGTGCTGACGAATGCGGCTATTGTGCTGCTCTTCTACCTGTATGGCGTCAAGCTGTCCCGGGAGAGCGTGGTAGCAGGCCTGCTGAACTGGCGGCTGCAGCTGATGGTGTTCGGTTTCACCTTCATCTTTTTTCCGATTGCGATGCCACTGCTGCGGCCCATTTTCGAGCCACTGGTGGGCAGTGCCCTGTTCATGGGGCTGGTGTATGTGGCATGCCTCCCCTCCACGGTACAGAGCAGTATAGCCTTTACAGCCGTAGCGGGTGGCAACGTACCTGCGGCAGTGTGCTCTGCCTCCGTTTCCAGCCTGCTGGGTGTTTTCCTTACCCCTCTGCTGGCCGGCCTGCTCTTTACCGGAGCGAACAGTAGCGGCGCCGAGGTGGGACTGGATACGGTGCTGAAAATCTGCTACCAGATTCTGCTGCCTTTCGTTCTGGGGCAAGTTAGCCAGAGATTTCTGCGTAAATGGGTCACTGAGCATAAGGGGCTCATCAAATGGAACGACCAGGGCACTATCTGGCTGGTTATCTACACCTCCTTCTCCGGAGCCACGGCTAATGGTTACTGGCAACTGCTGGCCTTTGAACACCTGCTGGGACTCATCCTGGTGTGCAGCATCTTCCTCTGCATAACCTTTACCATTACTTATTACAGCAGCCGATGGATGGGATTCAACCGGGAGGACCGCATCACCATCGTCTTCTGCGGTTCCAAAAAAAGCCTGGCGGTAGGAGCCCCCATGATGCTGGCTATCTTCGGCGAGCTGGATAACAACCTGCTGCTCCCGCTCATGGTATTCCACCAGGTACAACTGATGGCCTGCGCTCAGCTGGCACGCCTCTGGCAACAAAAAGCAGAACAGAACGCATGAGCAACACATTCACCAACTGGTCTGCCACCCACCTCATCACCATGGGCATCATTACCCTGGTCACTACGCTGCTGGTGTTCTATGGCCGCAAACTCAAGCCGCAGGAGCGCATCTACTTCGGGCGGCGTCTGGGACTGGTCATGTTGCTCTTCTTTTTATTTGAGTACAGCTGGCGCATATTCACCTTCGGCTTTGCCACCTGCGTAACCCAGCAAATGCTCCCCCTGCATTTCTGCGCCTTCATGACTCTTGTCTCCATTATTGCCCTCTGGTTCAAATCACCATGGGCCTGCGCTCTTGTTTATTTCGGGGTATTGAGTGCCAGCATCCAGGCTATCATCACCCCTGTACTGAAGGAAGATTTCCCGCAGATAGCCTTCTTCAATTTCTTTATCTCGCACAGCCTCCTGCTCATGGCAGCCGTGGTACAGATTGGGGTGCTGGGCTGGCGCGCCCGCCTGCGCGACCCTCTGCTCTGCGTATTGCTGATGGATGCCTATGTACTGGCAATTCACCCCATCAACCTCTGGCTGGGCAGTAACTACGGCTTCACCACCCACGGCCCCGCAGGGACAATCCTGTCGCAACTCGGTCCCGGCCCCTGGTACTACCTCAAGCTGCAGCTCCCCGCCCTGGCGCTCTTCTACTTCATGTACCTCTTCGTACGCGAAAACAAAAAATCGTAACAGACCCCGGCAATTCGTTTTCCCCATGTATTATCCTTTTATCCGCTGGTCTTCTCCGCACATCATTGCACTGGTACTCACCGTGCTGGTGGCGGCACTAGTGCTGTGGCAGGGTAGCCGTTTGCAGGTACGCGGGCGGCATATCCTTTGCCGCGTACTGGGCGGTGTGGTGCTCTTCCAGCTGGTGAGCGAGTTTGTATGGCGGGCGTTTTCGAATGCCTACGGCAGCTGGGAAAACAACCTGCCGCTGCACTTCTGCTCCTTCATGAGCGTCTTTGCCTTCATCGCCCTGTGGTGGCGCTCGCGCTGGGCCTGTGCCGTAGTGTATTTCGGGGTACTGGCAGGCAGTATTCAGGGGCTCATCACCCCGGCCATGGCCAATGGCTACCCCAGCCTGGCCTTCTTCGTGTTCTTCATCGCACACAGCCTGCTGCTGGTGGTGGCATTGGCCATACCTGTGCTGCTGGGCTGGCGCGCCCGTGGCTGGGACGATTTACGAACTCTGCTCATCATGGATGCCTATGTACTGCTCATCCACCCCATTAACCTTTGGCTTGGCACTAACTATGGCTATACGCAGGGTCCACCCATCCCGGGCACACTTCTGGATTACCTGGGAGAGGCTCCCTGGTACTACCTCTGGGCACAGCTCCCTGTGCTGACTCTCCTGCGGCTCCTCATGCTGCCAGTACATGACAGAAACGAACAATAAGCACGAAGCAGCGGAAAGACCGCTCCAACCGGCTGCGACTTCATGCCAACCTGCGGCTTTTACTGCCGCACCAATACTGCCGACCCGTCCGAATTTGCGGGGGCTGTTTCAAATCTGCTGGTAAGAATAGGTAAAATATGCGTTGGCTCAATGAAACTCTAGAGATTCATTAGCCCGGTAAATTGGAATTGGGCTAAGTAATGCGAGCCGTCAGGCGAGCCTAATTAAGAGCCTCGCCGGACGGCGAGGCGGCATATGGTAGCCCAGGGCTTCAGCCCTGGGGTGGAGACGTATAAATATGGGAACCCCGACGTAAGGAGGGGTGGCATAATGCCTGTGCATCAATATGAAGCATCGCTTTATGCCACCCCACCATCCGGTGGGGTTCGGTTTATTTTTGCGCTATACCCACGGGTTTCGTTCGCGTTGCTCACTCCACACCGTGGCTATTATATGCCGCCTCGCCATGCGGCGAGGCTCTTACATTCCGCTCGCTTCGCTCGCCCGCCAACTTCCAATTTATCGGGAGGGCATTCTGAAATACAAAAATACATTTTTTTAACACTGCGTATTCATGAGCGGGTATTCAACAACTGTATTTAACACATTGCTTCAAACCAGAAATATACACCAGCAAATCTGGAACAGCCCCAATTTGCGGGCTGATTTCATTTTGGGCTTGCAAAATACGCGATTGCGTAGTAGATTAGCTGCGCCGTTCGGGTTCGGGTGGTCGCTGCTCAGCTGGCTGGGCAGAGGAAAGTCCGGACATCACAAGGCAACGCGTCCTTCGAAAGGGGGAGACTCCCGGAGCCAATGCCGGGAGGACGGAAAGTGCCACAGAAAACAAACCGCCCGCAAGGGTAAGGGTGAAAAGGTGGAGTAAGAGCCCACCGCTCCGGAGGTAACGACGGAGGCATGGTAAACCCCGCGCGATGCAAGACAAACAGGGGGAGGGTCGCCTGCCCGCCAAAAGTCCCCCGGGTAATAGTTGCACCCGGCTATAAACGCCGGGTACGGGTTCGCCCGTAAGAAAAATGGCCACACAACCTGAAAGGGTGGACAGAATCTGGCTTACAGAACCCGAACGGCGTTTTGAAATATGCGTTGGCGCAGGAGAGGACTTTTCTCCTTTATCTGCCGGGTCGAAGGGACAAAGCAGCCAGGAGGAGCAGAGTGAAGACGATGCCGCCGGTTTCTATCAACAGACTGCGGACAACCCGGGACATCGCGTCTTCATACGGCAGAACACCCAGCCCGGAAAAGTCGATTAAAATCCCACTCAGAGCAAAGAGCATGAAAATAACGGAATAAATTTTCGGATTCAGGCCTGCATCCCGGAAACGGCGCACAAAAACCGGGGAGCATACCCCCAGCCAGATGATATACCCCACATACAACACACCACCGAGCAGCACTCCATTGAAAAGATTGAGAATTTCCACAACACGCTGATGAGCCAATGCGGCATCTGAGTTCCCTGCAAGAAGAAACTCCTTCTTTTCCGGTAATAGAGCCGTGGTATCTCTGCAAAGCAAATAAAACGCCAGAGCACAAAACAACAACACCCAGAAACTACGCACCAGCACAGGACGCAGCATAGCTCTTCGGCTGAAGCACCCGCCATAACCTGCACAGAGTTTCTCTATGAGCATTTTCTGATAGCTGGAGTAGTATTCATTCTTACAAAAGGCTCTCTTACCAGCCCAGCTTAGCACGAAGGCGGGCGGCATAGTCGTTTCCGGGCAGTGCCAGCAGGCGGAGATTCACATCGGCCCGGCTGATGGTAAGTGTGTCGTTCACATTGATGGTGTGGGCTGAGCGACCATCCACAGAATAGATAATAGACTCCTCCACACGACCTCGGCGTGCCCGCGGACGCAGAGTGATACGCACATTATCTGCCACCACCACAGGACGACTTGTGAGACTGTGCGGGCAAATGGGGGTAAGGCTCATCACCCCGGCATCCGGCCACATGAGAGGTCCTCCGGCAGAAAGTGAATAAGCCGTGGAGCCTGTGGGCGTGGCCACGAGCACACCATCCGCATGGTAGCGGTTAAGCAGGCAGCCATCCAGCTTCACATCCACATCTATCATCTTGCCCGTGCGGGCTCGCATGAGGCACACCTCGTTGAGAGCTAGCAGCGGGTGCGGATAGCTCTCCTCGAGCCCGCTCTGGCTGGCCTGCAGCATCGCGCGTTCCTCCACTATGTAATTGCCGGAGACAAGAGCTTCGATGAAAGTCTCCACATCCTTGCGGCTACAGGCACTCAAGAAACCAAGGTGGCCGGTATTGATACCGCCCAGTATCATCCCCTGCTTTGCTGCTCTAGCCGCGGCAGCCAGCATCGTGCCATCCCCGCCCAGGCACAGGAGCATATCCGGCTGAACGGAGGCTTCGCGGTCGTATTCGCACACGTCCACCCCGACCGCCGACAACTTTGCTGCGAGCTCCAGCAGGAGCTCGCGGTTGCATCTGTTGCGCACACCGGCAAGCAGTGCGATGGAACGTGGCGGAGTCATCATGATATGGAAGTGATGCAGGGCTTAACGCTGCTCTCGCACAATCTCGGTGCCAATACCCTCGGGGGTGAAAATCTCCAGCAGAAGAGTATGCGGCAGACGGCCATCCACAAAGTGCACCTTACGCACACCGGCATTCAGTGCATCCACAGCACTCTTCACTTTGGGAATCATACCGCCGGAAATGACACCTTCATCGATAAGCTGGAAGGCTTCCTTGCGGTCAATACTCTTGATGATGGTGCTCGGGTCACTGGGATTCAGCATCAGACCGGGTACATCAGAAATATACACAAGCTTTACCGGCTTGAGCTCGCAGGCCAGGGCCGCAGCAGCGAGGTCGGCATTCACATTGAGAGCCTGATTGGTACCCAGCTCACGAGCAAGCGGAGAAATAACCGGCGTAAGTTGCAGGGAAAGAGCTTCCTCTACGCGGCGCAGCTGGCTGCCAATCACACGACCAACCATGCCGATATCCACCGGATTGCCCTCCGCATCGCGCTCCATGAGCTTCTCACCCACAAACACATTTGTGCCGGGAATGCCCACGGCCTTACCACCTGCAGAACGCATCATTTCCACCAGACCGGGGTTGATGGTACCGGAAAGCGTACGCTCCACGATGTCAATGGCCTCCGGCGTGGTAACGCGCAGACCGTTCACAAAGCGAGCCTCCAGACCGGCATCAGCCATAGCCTTGGAGATAGCCTTGCCACCTCCATGCACCACCACCGGGTTGAGCCCCATGGCCTCCATCACTACGATGTCACGCATGAGCGACTTTACCAACTCCGGGTCATCCATGGCGGAGCCTCCGAATTTAATAAGGATGGTCTTGTCGCGGTAGGACTGCATATAAGGCAGAGCCTCGATAAGGATATCGGCCTTGCGGATTTCTTCTTCCGGCTTAATAACCGTACGTGTGCTGATCATAATGCGTCAGATATAGCGTTTGAGTTTGAAAATGACAAGGGGTAGCACACCGGCCGCCACCATCATGATGAGCGAAACCCAGGTGCCCCACTCCTCCTGCAGGAAGGGCATGAACTTGAAGTTCATGCCGAAGATGCTGGCAATAAGCGTGGGAGGCATGAACACCACGCTCATGATAGTGAAAACTTTCACGATATCGTTCTGCTCGATGTTAATGAGCCCCAGAACGGCATCAAGCATGAAATTAATCTTATTGGACAGGAAGGAGGCATACTCTGCCAGGGAGTTCACGTCACGTGAAACCGGGCGCAGCGGCACATAGAGACTGTCGTGCGTGCTGATACAGGAATCCTCATTGCCGGCAAAGGTAATCATGCGCAGCAGGTTCACCAGTGCATCTCGCTGGCGGGTAATGAGGTCACCCACACGCCCCAGCTCCTCCAGCGCATCTCGCAGGTCGTCCGTGTCCGGGCTTTCCTCTTTTTCCTTGCGGCGCTTATGCGTGCCGAATACCTTCTTGGACAGGGCATCCAAATCGGCTCCGAATCGCTCCAGCACGTCTGCCTGGCGGTCGACGAGTGTTTCCAGCAGACCAATAAACACAAGGTCACGGTTCGTTTCCTGGCGACGCAGAAGCTGGTGAGAAAACACGCGGAAAGAGTATGAATCCGTATGACGGATGGTGATGAGCGCACGCTCCTTCAGAATGAAGGTGATTTCTGCAATCATCGGTTCATCCGTCTCCACCCGGGAAAGCACCGTCGTCGTCATGAAACGTGCACCATCCTCGCAGTACAGACGCGAGGTGGACTCAATTTCGCGCATTTCGTCCTTGGTCGGCATTTCAATAGCGCACAACTGCTCAGCGTACGCCAACTCCTCCGCCGTAGGAGTAAGCAAATCAATCCAGAAAATCCCGATTGGCCGGGAGTCCTTGTCCTCCAGACCAACCATTCGGGTAATGCCCTGTGCTGATTGTGTGTATATGCGAATCATGCCGGTTGCGCTGATAGTATGCCTTTTTTATAGCCGGAAAGCAAGCCTAAACTACCGCTCACGGCGCTTCCTCGCTCATTCATTGCAAAAAAAGCATCGTTTGCCCGATAATTTTGATTTATTGATTGACTCCCTCTCATTTCATGTTATAGTATGTTTTCGTTGGGCGAATAACCACGCTCACGCATTACAACAGTGGACGACGACATCATTTGCACAGAAAAAATCATCGCAGACCGTAAAACCTTCTTCATCGACCTCAAGAGCAACGCCCGAGGCCGTGTGGTGCGCATCACAGAGAAAGTAAGTTCCAACCGCGACCGCATCATGGTTCCGGCTGAGATTCTTGACGACTTCATAGAGGCACTCCAGGACATCCGCCGGGCTAATCAGGAACGCTGAGGACACACCGGTTCCTGTCCCGGCTGTTAATTTTGTTAGTCATACAGTAAGGCACTGATAAATCGCAGTGTTATGGCAGGAATAATGTCACAATCCACACTTTGGGCTCGACAAGACGCAAAAAAAAGTGTCTAATAGTGCGGAAGCTGGGTTAGGATACCCGGCACAAACCGGGTAAACATCAAACTAAACTAGAGGAAAGTATGAGCAGAAGAATAAAAGTGCTGAAGCTGGGGTGGGAGTTTCCCCCGCTTATCAATGGAGGTTTGGGTGTTGCCTGTATGGGCATCTCCAAGGCGCTGGCCAAAGAAGTGGATTTGACCGTGATTGTTCCCAAAGCCAAACCCGGCGCGACCTATGAAGGGTTCGGGCTCACCGGTATCAACAACCTGGAATACCAGGAAATGGAAACCCTGGAGGAGGGTTACACCTACGAGAGTTTCAGCGTGGTAGGCAAAGCACCTGTGAATCTCGACCCCTATGCTTGCGAGGAAGGAACTCCCGGCAACATCGTCTTTACGAAGGAGGGTAAGCTGCTCTTCAGCAAAGTGCACAAGGCAGACCTGGCTCTCTTCACCGGCAAGGAAGATTTATATGCCGGAGATCTCGCCCGCAAGGTCATCGAGTTCTCCAAAATCTGCGCCGTTATGGCTCGCAGCTACGACTTCGATGTGGTGCATGCCCACGACTGGATGACTTATCTGGCAGGTGTGGAAGTAAAGAAGGCCACAGGAAAACCGCTGGTAGTACACCTGCACGCTTCTCAGTTTGACCGCGCCGGCGCCGATGCCCGCGGCTGGATTTACGACATCGAGAAATACGGCATGGAACAGGCCGATGCTGTGATTCCCGTTTCCAAGTACACGGGCACAGTGGCCGCCGGCCACTACGGTATCGACCCCGCCAAGATTTTCCCGGTGCACAATGGGGCGGACCCGGTGGAAGTTTTCCATACCCGCAAGAAGTTCCCGGAGAAGCTGGTACTCTTTCTGGGCCGCCTGACGGCCCAAAAGGGGCCGGAATTCTTCCTGCAGATTGCGGCCAAGGTGCTGGAACAGACGGACGATGTGCGTTTCGTGATGGCCGGCACAGGCGAGAAACTCCGCCAGCTTATCGAAACCGGCGCATTCCACGGTGTGGGAGATAAATTCCACTTCACAGGATTCCTCAACAAGCAAAAAGTGAATGAGCTGTTGAGCATGACGGACGTATACTGTATGCCCTCCGTGTCAGAGCCTTTCGGCCTCTCTGCCCTGGAAGCTGCACAGTTCAACATTCCGGCTGTCATCTCCAAGCAGAGCGGCGTGGCGGAAGTGATGAAGGGCGCCCTGAAGGCTGACTTCTGGGACGTGAACATGATGGCTCAACACATTGTGAATCTCATCACCGACGAGGAGCTCTACAAGAAAGTTGTGGAGCAGAGCGCTCAGGACATTAAGAACTCCAACTGGGAAACCGCAGCAGAAAAGATGCTGCGCGTGTACCACCACGTTCTTGGCTGGTAAACTTTTCACCTCGATAAGGTTATGAATATTTCCCTGACATTTCATGCACATCAGCCCAATCGCCTGATACCGTATGACTTCTTCAAGATAGGTGAGCATGCTTTCTACGAGGACGACATGCTCAATGGGCGCGTTCTCAGTGAGGTTGCAGAACGCTGCTACCTGCCTGCCAACCGCCTTATGAAGCAGCTCATCGAGCTATCGGACGGCAAATTTAAGTTCTCCCTGGCCATCTCGGGCGTAATTCTGGAGCAGGCAAAATACCACCGCCCGGATCTCATCGCCTCCTTCCAGGAGCTGGCAGAGACCGGCTGTGTGGAGTTCCTGGCCATGCCCTACTATGCATCTCTGGCATCCCTGTACTCCACGGGAGAGTTTGCCGAGCAGGTCAACGAGCACATGGACCTCATCGAAGAACTGTTCGGGCAGCGTCCTGCCGTGCTGTGGAATACCGGCATGCTATACTCCAACGCCATTGCCGCCCAGGCCTACGATATGGGGTTTGAGGGTATTATGGCAGATGGCAGCAGCCGTATGATGCGTAACCTGCACCCCAACGAACTGCAGTGTGCCCCCCTCATTGCCAAAACCAAGACACTGGTACGCAACCGCCACCTGTCCAACGACCTGGCGAATCGCCGTGTGGACCCCAGCTGGAGCGAATACCCGCTCTCACCTTACACCTTTGCAGATTGGCTCGGCCAGCAGCATGGGCAGGTTGTCAACATCTCCATGGACTACGAAACGCTCGGTGAACGCCAGCCCGACACCACCGGCGTATTTGAGTTCTGGCGCAGCATGATTATGGCCGCGCTCTTTGCCGGCAACAACTTCATGACTCCCACAGAGTGCGTGCGTACTTTCGATTCCACCGGCACGCTGGACGTACCGGAACCGGTGAGTTGCTCCACCTTCGGCACCACCACACACTGGAACGGCAATGTGATGCAGCAGGAAGCCATCAAAAAGATTTACGCTCTGGAAACACCGGTGAAAGACAGCGAAGACCGCGACATGATTCATGTGTGGCGTAAACTGCAAAGTGCAGACCACTTCCATTACATGGAGAAGAGCAACGGCTTCACGCCCTACCCCTCCCCCTTCGATGCGTACATCTACTACATGAACGCCCTGGCAGACCTGCAGGTGCGCGTCAAGCAGGAGGCCGAGCTCATTCATAAGGCAGCCAGAGCCACAATGGCTTGATTCACCCATTTTAGAATGCCGAAAGACGTCGGCTCCGTCTTTCGGCATTCGCTTTTTTACCCTTATGAAACCAACTGATACCCTGAAACCGAAGCGCAGCAAATGGCTGCGAATCTTGAAATGGACACTTCTTTCCCTGGTAACGGCTGCCGCCATTGGCGCAGGCACCGGCTATGTATGGGTCTATAGCTGGAGATGGAGCGAAACACCCGCCTTTCACTCCAGTTGGAGCCAGAAGCAACAGGAGCAACTGCGAGCCATCGATGAATGGATGCTGAGCATCTATGCGAAAGATTCGTCCGTACCTCTTTCCCGCCATGGCTGCCACTTCCTGCATAAGCTCATTCAGGAAATGCATGGACAGGAGGAAGCTTGGAAAGAGATAGTGCTAAAAAGGCTGGAAGACGTGGCTCGGCGGCTCTACCAGGCCCCCATACGCGATATGTTGCACGAGTGCATACGCAGCGGGCGTACAGACATCTACACCGAGCGAGGGATGAGTCCGGCTCTGCTGGCTCTGGAAAGATGCGAAGATACAGAACTGGCAAAGGTCATGATAGAGCGGGGTGGTGACCCGAACAAGCGTTATCGTTTCGATATCAGCTACGCAGACATGGAGCGCTGCATGACTCCCACGCAGCAATGCATTCTGCTGATGCACCCCGACACACTTGACATCATCCCCATCGAGAAACGCCTTGCTCTGCTGGAATGGATGCTCGCCCATGGCGGCGATTTAAACGCGGACGAAGATACAAGCACTCTTCTGGCTATGGTGTCTGCCATCAGGGGTGACCGCGGAGTCATGGGCGAATGGATGCTGCGGCATGGCTTCACCCCCGGGGACTTTAACCGCCGGAAGCTGGGACTGGTGCTTCTTTCCATCACCCCACTCAACCGACTGAAAGTTATGCAGCAAGAAGGGCTCATTGACCTGCGCCTGCCCGAGCTTTCTGACAATGGCATCCCCATTTGCACGGCTATGCAACAGCTTGGGCGTTTCTGTTGCCATCCGAAGGGTGAAATTATACAGAAAGCGGAGTGGTTGCTGGAGCTGGGGGCAGACGTCAATGCCCTGGCCGATACTCCCGAAAAACTGGCAGAAGCCGAGGGGGTGACGGCCACAATTAACTCCCCCCTCAGCCTGGCCATCAGCGCAGTCTCCAATCTAGCTCTCTACAGAGTCTCCGCCAGCCAGGAGGATAAACAGGCCGGACTCCAAATGCTGGAATTTCTCCTGCAACATGGGGCCCGCCTGCGAGATGGAGAACAACCGAACATCCGCCCCGGCAATGAACAACTCTGCGAACTGCTGGAGAAGCACAACCTCCCTTACACACTCGTAAAGAAAGGATAAAATGAAAGTGCCATACATACTACCCCTGCTCTGTGTTATCTGTCTGCTGAGCAGCTGCCGTTCCTACTTCGGGCAGAAAGTATTGGATTGTGCGGAGTACCAGGCCTTCTCCAACACGGCCTATATCACCACCGACAGCCAACGCAAGGTGCTCTCTGATGGGCAGAATTACTACATCGAGCTGCCGCGCCAGCGGGATTACACCCCCAGTGTCAATTTTCTCAAATGCGTGGGCAGCAAGTTCCACGAAAATAAGTATACCGCCCCCGTGTCCGGTGTGAGCGATTTCTACAAGATTCCGCAGGAATACGCCCGCTACCTCACCGGACACAGCCCTCATAAGCCGGGTAAATACCAGCCACTTACCCCGGTGCCGGACGCCTCCTCTATTCCGGCCAATTGTCGCCAGTTACCCATTGTACGCGACATCCCGGATTGGACGGATTCAACACGTTGCTTTACCTACACATCCCCGAACGCAGGTCTGTATAACGCGCTTGGCTACACCACCACTGTCCTTGTCGATGCACCGGTAACTATCGCGCAAAACACGGCATTCGCCGGTGCACTTGTTCTCTCCATCCCCTTACACATTGTTGCTCTCCCGTTCTATCTGTACAAAGGTGTGAAGATTTTCTGAACAAGCCCATTGAATTGACATATTCATCCTGCCGGAAGAGCAAATAGCCACAAGTCCTTCAGGGTAAATCAATACACAGGCACGCGAAGGCGCTCCACAAAAAACTGCTGATAGTAGTCCGGCTCCAGGCCATCTTCTATCTCCACAGCAATGTATTCGGGAGTATAGAAAAAGATATCCCGGTAGAAGTGGGACATATCAGAATCGCCGGTGAACGACATCTGAATGATGCCGCCGTTGCTGAAGTGCAGCAGAAAAGCACCATCCTCGTCATCATAGATACCCCGGAGAGAAACACCCCGGAATGAATGATGCAGCTTACGGCAGTTCAGCGCATCATCATCAAAAACAATAGGCTCTGCATCTTTTGGTACGGCGGAGCAATGCAGGAAGCGGGAGTAGATGTTGTGGTGTATGCAACCGTGCTCGAACACAAACCAGTATTCATAGTCCTCCTCCTTCGTCTCCCAAGGGAGTGCTGTGTTTACCTTGCGCCAATAGACACCCTGCATTGCCCGATAAGGCTCTTGCACCTCCTTAATTTCCATAAAATCACGCAGCTCGGACAGTCGCTTGCATGCCATTTGCCGGCCGGCATTATAAGCGGCCCGGAGCCGCTCGGGATTCTTTTCTACCCGGCTCACAGGCAAAGGAGCCTCCGGGCGGATAACGAGGATTTCTCCCCGGCGTTCTTTTTCCTCGATATCTCGCAGAGCCTCATTGTAGCGCAGGTGTCGCTCCTCCATAGCCCTCACCAGCGCGGGATACTTACGGTACATGAGACGCACTGCAAAAAGCAGGCCGTTCTCTTTCTTTTCATACATAGGCGGCTGGGTCAGAATAACCACATTCCGTTTGTAGCCGATACTCTCGAAATAGCGCAGCGGCAGGGAATCCGATATACCGCCGTCAAGTAACTTGCGCCCTTCAATCTCTACCATCTGCGACACCAGAGGCATGGAGGATGAGGCCCGAATCCAGTCGAACCCATAGTCATCCCGCCCGCGGTATTCATGATAGACAGCCTCTCCCGTCTCCACATCCGTAGCCACCAGATAAAATGGCATAGGGTTGCATCGGAATGCCTCAAAATCGAAGGGGTCATGCTTCAGCGGCACTTCGCCATAGCAGAAATCTGTGCTATAGATATTGCCATCCCTCAGCAAGGCCCACAGGCCGCAATAGCGACTATCTTTGCAGAAGCGCATATTGTAACGTATGGCTCGCCCTATCTGCCCGGTCTTGTAATTCACCCCAAACGCAGCCCCGGCGGACACTCCAATGGCACCATCAAAACGTATTCCCGATTCCATGAACACATCCAGTACGCCGGCCGTGAACATGCCGCGCATCGCTCCGCCTTCCAATACCAACCCGGTTTTCATAGAGCGCAGTCTAGCACATTATCTTCCTGCTGGCAAGTCCGGTGTTCAGACTGACAGGACAACAGACGCACATGTGTCCCAAAGATTAGCCCGGCAAATGGGGATTTGTGGAAGTACAATGTACAATGGACAATGTACAAAGTGGAAGTTCCGCGAGCTGCAGGCTCGCCTGACTTAGAGCCCGCACAAGTGCGGGCGGCATATAGTAGCCCACGGTGTAGCCGCGTCAGCGGCGGAACCGTGGGGTCGCTCGAAAAAACAAACCGAACCCACCGGATGGTGGGGTGGCATAAAGCAATG